>NZ_JBVJMW010000002.1:0-57328 GCF_055583985.1 Streptomyces sp. NPDC104313 | reverse complement strand
CTTGCGGGTTGCTCCTCCCCCCCCCACCCCGGGGGCCCCCCCCCGCGGGGGGGGGGCCCCCCCCGGGGCCCCCCCCCCCCCCCCCCGGGGGGGGGGGGGGCCCCCCCCACGCCATGGTCCGGCTACTGGCCGGAGCCGATCACCGGATAGTGGTCGGAGAGGTTCGTGTAGGTGTGGTCCGTGCCCCAGCTGGACACGGTCCAGGGAGCGCTCCGCTCCTTGATCACGTCGTTCTTCCAGCCCGACGGCTTGGCGTGGCCCGTGCGGTGCAGGACGTGGTCCAGGTCCTCGCGCGGGTCGTCGGGGTAGCGCTCGGAGGCTATGGAGTTGTCGCGGGTGTCGAAGGAGTACGGGTGGCCCGTCCGGGTCTCCGGCGCGGTCAGGCCCGCGTCGTTGAGGAACGACGCGTACTCGGCCGAGTGCCCGTCGACGTTGAAGTCGCCCGCCACGACGACCTGTTCCGAGGCCGGGATCTTCTTCGCGTCGAGGAACGCGTCCATCTGCTTGAACTGCCGGCCGCGCATCTGCGCCGCCTGGCCCGCCGAGCAGCCGGGGTCGGTCGACTGGGCGTGGGTGCCGACGACGTGGACCCGGGCCCCGTTGACGTTCAGCACCGTGTAGGCGAAGCCCTTGTTCGAGAACCAGTCGCCGCCGCACGCGTCCTTGAAGACGAACTGCTCCTTGCGCACGATCGGCCACTTGCTCAGGATCGTGACGCCGCCGTCCTCCGGTGTCGCCGCCGCGTACGAGCCGCCCGTCGCGTCCCAGCCGCTCTTGCTCCGGCCGACCACCGGGGTCTGGTACGGGTACTGGGACGCGGAGTTTCGCAGCAGCGCGTCGGAGGCCCCGTTGTCGAAGGCCTCCTGGATCACCACGACGTCATTGCCCTGGAAGAACGGCGTCTTCGGGATCTCGGCCGCTCGGTGGTCCTGGCCCCAGTTCGGGTAGAGCGTCTTGCTGAAGATGAACGCGTTGTACGAGAGCACCCGCAGTGACGGGGTCTCGGCAGCCGCCGCCCGCGGTGCGCTCACGGCGAGGGTGACGGTGGCGAGGGTGGCGGACAGGGCCACGCCGGTCAGGCGGCGGAACACGGTGTTCGGCACGGGGTCTCCTGTGGTCGATTGGGGGGCGTACCGGGCGACCCCCATCCAAGCAGCGGCAGTTACCCACGGGTAGACATCGGGTGGCACGAGTCTGTCCGGTCGGCTGCCATCCGTCGCCGACCGTGGCGGCGCCGAGCCATAGTCTCGACCGTGACATCGGTGCACGCCGTGTCCAACGGAACAGGGGAATGCCATGCCCGCTTACGTCATCGTCAACGTCGATGTGCTGGACGAGGAGGCGGGTCTGGCCTACGCGTCAGCGGCCCAGAAGTCCATTCTCGACCACGGTGGCCGTTACCTGGTCGCGGGCTCCACGCCCGAGCCCGTCGAAGGCGTCTGGAACTCCTCCCGCTTCGTGGTCATCGAGTTTCCCGACCTGGACCGGATCCGGGAGTGGTACGGCTCCCCCGGCTACCGAAAGGCCCGAGGGATACGTGAAGGCAAGGCCAGGGTGGGGATGCTGTTCGTCGAGGGCGTGCCGCCCGAGGGCTTCTCCGTCCCGGCCCAGGGCTCCTGACGCGCAGGGGTTGCCACAGGCGTCTGCCGGCCGTCGCTCGCGAGTTCCCGTGACAGCTGCCGTTCTCAGGCGAGGTCGCCGTACACGATGAGGTTGTCGACCGGATGGCCTTCCGCGTCGAACTCCCCGTCGCACGTGATGAGCCGCAGCGTGCTGTCCTTCGTCGGGCCGTAGACCTTCTCGGTGGGAAACGCCTTCTTGCTGACCGTCTCCTTGCCCGTGACCGTGAACCGCAGGGTCTTCCCCGCCCCGTCCCGGACCAGCACTTCGGCGCCCTCGCGGATGTTCTTGAGGTCGTGGAAGACGGCCCGGCCGAAGCGGGTGTCGTTGTGGCCGATCAGTACGGCCGGCCCTGGCGCCCCGGGCACGGACCCGCCGGTCCACCAGCCCGCCGTCATGCCCTTCTCCGCGGGCGGGACCTCGACCGTGCCGTCCGCGTTGAGCCCCAGCTCCATGAGGACGCTCCGCACGCCGATCGAGGGGATGGAGACGTGGGCGGGGGCCGACCGGTCCGGCTCGTCGGTCCTGGTCGATCCGGACGATCCGGACGCCGCCTCGCCCTGCGCCGAGGCGGAGGGGGCGCCGGACACGGTGGCGGGGGAGGACACGGATGGCTCGGAGGCCGAGCATCCGGCCAGTGCGACGCAGGCCGCGACGGCGGTCAACAGGGCAGTGGTCCGCCGGAAGCGGCGGGGCGTACGGGACGGCACAGAGGACTCCGGGATCGGGGCGGGGCGGAAGAGCGGGCCGGTGAGCGGGCGTGGCGCCGCCCCGGTACAGGGGCGGCGCCACGGTCAGCGTTGGTGAGGGTGCGGGTCAGCCGTTGAGGCCGGCAGCGGAGCGGCGGCGCAGCACGATCGTGCCCACGCCGGCGAGCAGCGCGGTCCCGGCCACCGAACCGGCCAGCAGCGCGGTGCTGTTGCCGCCGTTGCCGGCGATACGCTCACCGGCGGCGACACCGCCGCGCGGAGTGACGGCCGGGGCGGCGTCCTTCGCCGCGGGTGCCGGGCGGTCGCCCGCCGCGACACCGCCGCGCGGGGTGACGGCCGGGGCGGTCTCCTTCTGCGCGGGTGCCGGGCGGTCGCCGGCCGCGACTCCGCCGCGCGGGGTGACGGCTGGGGCGGCGGACTTCGGGGCCTCCGCTGCGGCCTTGGCGCGCTCCGGGGACAGGTCGACCACGGCGGGCTTCGACGGCTTCGGGGTGGTGTCGGCGAAGGCGGCGGCGGACGGGACCAGCACCGCGCCGGCCGCGACAGCGGACAGGACGGCGGCACGCAGGGTGAGGCGGGAGGTGAAAGCGGTCATACAGATGGCTCCATTTCATACGCGGCCCCGTGACGGTCCCGGATGCCGGTTCGCACCGGGGACGGGGCATGCCGCCAGGCTGGCGTGGAGATATGAAGAAGCTGTCAGAGCGCGGTGGTCATCGCGTCAGGGGCCCAACGGCGTGGTTCGGGGGAGCCGAAGGACGAACGTGGATCCCTCGCCCTCGACGCTCGTCGCGCCCACCGTGCCGCCGTGGGCCTCGACCAGTTTGCGGACGATGGCGAGGCCCAGCCCGCTGCCGCCCGTACGACGGCTGCGGGACTTCTCCGCGCGCCAGAACCGGTCGAAGACATGGGGAAGGTCCTTAGGCGGGATGCCGGATCCGGTGTCCGTCACCTCGACCAGCACCGCCCCGTCGTCCTCCTCACAGGCGTACGCGCGCAGCGTCACCCGTCCGCCCTCCGGCGTGTGACGTACGGCGTTGGACACCAGGTTGCCCACCGCCTGCCGGAGCCTGACCGGGTCGGCGCGCAGGGCCGGGCCCGGTGCGGTGGCCGCTACAGCGAGTGTGACGCCCGCGTTCTCCGCCCGCGCCTGGTGGGCGGCGGCGACCTGGCTCAGCAGCTCCCGGGCCTCGACGGGTTCGGGATGCAGTCGCAGCACCCCGGCGTCGGCCGCCGCCAGGTCCTGGAGGTCGTCGATGATGTGCTGGAGCAGCACGGCCTCCTCCAGCAGCGAGGAGACGAACGCCGGATCGGGGTCGGCGAGTCCGTCCTGGGCGGCTTCCAGCCAGCCCCGGATGTTGCTCAGCGGGGTGCGCAGCTCATGGGCGACGTCGCTCACCATGGCCTTGCGCTGCTCCTCCAACCGTGCCCGGTGTGCGGACATGTCGTTGAACGCCGCGGCCAGCCGCCCGATCTCGTCATCCCCCGGGACGGGCACCGACTCCGGCTGCTCCCCGTCCCGCATCCGCTGCGCGGCGCCGGTCAGCGCGTGCAGCGGGCGCACCAGCCGGGCCCCCGCGAACACCGACGCGCCCACGGTCAGTGCCAGCACGAGCGCCGCGGCCCCGGCGATCCTGGCCGTGTTCGCGGGGGACAGGTCGAACCCGGGCAGCGTCGCGCCGCCCTCGTCGCCGATGAAGAGGAGGGCGGGGGAGGCCACGTACGAGCTGAGCTGTTCGCTCCGGGCCGTGCCCACGCAGGACGCGATGGCCCGGTCGTTCTCCCCGGTGCGCTCCGGCGTCACGACGGACGGCGCGGCGGACTTCGAGGGGGCGCCGCGGGGCGTCGGTGCCGGCGCCGGCACCGGCCGCGACATCAGCGGGCCGGATGTGTCCGGCAGGGACGAGGAGTCCGGATCGCCCCAGGACAGGTCGCTGTTCAGCCGTACGCCCTCGCGGCCCTGGCGTTTCAGGCAGGCGTCGGCCAACTCGGTGAGCGCGTCGAGCGCCTTCCGCTCCGACCGGGTGGGTGTGTCCAGTGCGGCGAGATCGCAGCGGGTGCCCCAGGCGCGTTCGGGGTAGTTCCCCACGATCTGTACCCGGGGGCGTCCGCTCGCGCCGACCACCACGTCCGAGGCGATCCCCGCCCGGTTCAGGCACGCCACCGTGCCGTCGGCCGTCCGCCGCAACGCCCGGCTGTCGGCCGCCGACAGCCGGAACGGCCCCACCGCCCGGGGGTCGATGCGGTCGGCCGCCGTGTCCT
Source organism: Streptomyces sp. NPDC104313 (assembly GCF_055583985.1). Lineage (NCBI taxonomy): Bacteria > Bacillati > Actinomycetota > Actinomycetes > Kitasatosporales > Streptomycetaceae > Streptomyces > Streptomyces sp. NPDC104313. The sequence goes on along the minus strand of NZ_JBVJMW010000002.1, from coordinate 52,736 downwards.
GTCCGTCGGTCCCGCGCGCCGCCAGAACGGTGTCCACGGACAACGGGTCGACCACGGCGGACGCCTGCGGCGGAAGCGCCGGGGCGGTCGCCGCGGTGGCGGAGTCGGCGAGCGGCTGCCGGCCCTGCGTGGTCAGGGCGACCCGACGTCCCGACTCCCGGGCCAGCTTTCGCACCGTCGCACCCACCCCGTCCCAGGTCGGATTGCGGGCGGCGTAGTCCAGCAGGGTGTCGTAGATCCGGGCGTCCGCGGTGAGGTTCTGCCCCTGCTCCTGCTTGATCGCACCCGAGGTGGTCTGCACGGCGATCCAGGCGGTGGCCGCCACCGAACACGCGGCCACCAGCGCCGAAACGGCGAGCAGCCGCCCCAGCAGGCTCCGGCGCAGCGGCAGCCGCGCCCGGCCGGGCCTCTCCCGCGGCCCCTCGTGCCGCCCTCCTCGGCCGCCACTCCCCTCGTCCCGGCCCGACCCGCGTCCATCCGGCCTGTCGTCCCCGCCGCGCGCTCTACGCACGCCGGGTGGCCCCCGCCGGGTCGGTGAGCTTGTAGCCGACGCCGAACACGGTGAGCAGGCGCTCCGGTCGCCGCGGGGCCCGCTCGATCTTCTTGCGCAGGTTCATGACGTGCACGTCGACGGTCCGGGCGCTGATGTAGCGGTCGAACCCGTGGAGTTCCTCCAGCAGCCGCTGACGGCTGAACACCCGGTCCGGTCCCGCCGCCAGGGCGGCCAGGATCCGGAATTCGCCCGGGGTGCACTCCACCGTCCCGCCGCCCACGGACACCTCGTGCCGCGCCGGGTCGACCACGAGGGCGCCGACACGCAGGACGGGGTCCTCGGCCACCGGCTCCGGGGAGGCGGTCCGCCGGGTACGCCGCAACAGGGTACGGACCCGGGCCATCAGCTCGCGCGGGCTGTAGGGCTTGGTCATGTAGTCGTCGGCGCCGAGGTCGAGACCGAGCAGGAGATCGTCCTCGGTCGAGCGGGCGGTCAGCATCAGCACCGGCAGTTCGCGGTTCTCGGACCGCAGCACCCGCACCACGTCCAGGCCGTCGGCCCGGGGCATCATCACATCGAGAACGAGCAGATCGGGTTCCTGTTGGCGGACGGCGTCGAGCGCGGCGAGGCCGTCGCCCACGATCCGTACGGCATGTCCTTCCCGTTCCAGATAGCGGCGTACGAGCTCGGCCTGCTTCTCGTCGTCCTCGGCAACTATGACGTCAGCGCACACGCCCCGATCGTAGTGCGGCGGGATCACGGTGCGAGCCCGGGGGCGGCCCCGAGGCCGTCCACGTCCCGGACCCGATCCCGACCGGGTCCGACGACCGCCGACGCCCGGCGGAGCCCTGGAGCGATGCCGACCTTGTGATCAAAGGTGCGCAGATGTCATAGGAGAACGGGCGGAAGGCGAGGTCGAATCGTTCGGAGTTCGGGCGATAATGAGCGCGAACAGCTCCGGTGTTTCACGCAACCTCCTTATAGTGGAGCCGCGTTGATCGTATGGTCGCAACGCGCGAAGCCGCCGCCCCTGGAGTCCGTACGATGACGAACCCCTCGTCCGCCACGCCCGCGTCCACGGCCGGCACCGGCGGCGGCTGCCCCGTGGCCGCCGGTACGGGCGCCGTCGCGCTCGGCGGACCCGGCTCCCTCACCGAACCGCAGGCGCTCTACCGGTCCATGCGGCGCGACCACGGCCCCGTCGTCCCGGTCGAGCTGCCCGGGGGCTTTCCCGCCTGGCTGGTGATCGGCTACCGGGAGCTCCACCAGGTCACCAGCGACGGGGAGCTGTACCCCCGGGACGTCTCCCTGTGGAACCAGTGGGAGAACGTCCCCGCCGACTGGCCGCTGCTGCCCATGGTGGGCACCCCCATGCCGTCCATCTACTTCACCGCCGGAGCCGAGCACCGTCGGCACGTCGACATGGTCCTACCGGCTCTCGAAGGGGCGGACGCCTTCGAAATCCGGCAGCACTGCGAGCAGCTGGCCGACCGGCTCATCGACGCCGTCTGCACCCGGGGCACCGCCGACCTCGTCGCCGAGTTCGCCGAGCCGCTGCCCGTCCTCGTGCTCGCCCGGCTCGTCGGCTTCCCCGACGACGAGGGCGCCGACATCGCGCGGGTGCTCAAGGACCTCGCCGACGGCGGCCCCGGCGCGCAGCAGGCGTACCTGAGCTTCGGCGAGCACATGCGGCGTCTCGTCGCGGCGAAGCGGGCGCGGCCCGGCGACGACGTGACCTCCCGGATGCTCGCCCATCCCGAACCGTTCACGGACGAGGAGTACGCGCTCGACCTGATGGCCATCACGGCCGCCGGACACCTGACCACCGCCGACTGGATCAGCAACTCCACCCGGCTGATGCTCACCGAGGACCAGTTCGCCGACGCCCTGTCCGGCGGCCGGCACAGTGTCGCCGAGGCCATGAACGAGGTGCTCTGGGAGGACGGCCCCACCCAGATCCTGGCCGGTCGGTGGGCCGCGCGCGACGCCCGGCTCGGCGGGCGGAACATCGCCCGCGGCGACATGCTGCTCCTCGGCCTCGGCGCGGCCAACGCCGACCCGCACATCCGCCAGCAGGTCACCGCCTCCGCCGTCCGCTCCGGGCAGGGCGGCAACAGCGCGCACCTGGCGTTCAGCCACGGCGAGTACCGCTGCCCCTTTCCCGCCCAGGAGATCGCCGAGATCATCGCCCGTACCGGCATCGAGGTGCTCCTGGACCGGCTGCCCGACCTCGAACTGGCCGTCCCCGCGACCGAACTGGTCCGCCGGCCGTCCGCCTTCCTGCGCGGGAGCACCGCGCTGCCCGTCCGCTTCACTCCCGTACGCACGACAGGAGACGCGTTGTGAACTGTCCGCACACCGCCGCGGCGCCGGCCGACCGGGACGCCGGGACCGTCGTCATCGACCCCATGGTCAAGGACCTGGACGGCGAGACCGCACGGTTGCGCGACGCCGGGGTCCTGGCCCGGATCGACCTGCTCGGCGTCCCGGCCTGGACGGTCACCCGGCACGCCGAGGCGCGCCGACTCCTGCTCGACCCGCGGCTGGTGAAGGACATCGACGCCTGGGGGCCCTGGCAGAGCGGCGCGGTGACCCACGCCTGGCCGCTGATCGGCATGATCGACGCCGGGCGCTCCATGTTCACCGTCGACGGGGCCGAACACCGGCGGCTGCGGACCAAGACCTCGCAGGCGCTCACCCCCCGCCGCCTGGAGGCGATCCGCCCGGAGATCGAGAGGTTCACCCAGGAGCTGCTGGACGCCCTCGACGCGGCGCGGGGGGACGACGGGGTCGTCGACCTGAAGGCGGTCTTCGCCCAGCCGCTGCCGATGCGGGTGGTGGGCCTGCTCATGGGCGTGGACGAGTCCCAGCACGCCATGCTGACCAGGCAGTACAAGGCGTTCTTCTCCATGCTCACTCCGCAGGACGAACGCCTCGCGCTGCTCGCCGAGTTGGACGTCTTCTACACCGGCCTCGTACGGGAGAGGGCCGCCCGGCCCACGGACGACCTCACCAGCGCGCTGATCCTGGCCGAGGAGGGCGGCGAGCCGCTCACCGAGGAGGAGGTGGTGGGCAACCTCAAGGCCATGGTCGCCGCCGGGCACGAGACCACCATCGGCCTCGTCCTCAACGCCGTACGCGCCCTCCTCTCCCACCCCGACCAGCTGCGCATGGTGCTCACCGGGGAGGCCGGCTGGGACGCGGTGATCGAGGAGACGCTGCGCTGGGACACCCCCACCACCCACCTGCTGATGCGGTTCGCCACCGAGGACATCACCGTCGGCGACGACGTGATCCGCAAGGGCGAGGGGGTCGTCGTCTCCTACCGGGCGATCGGACGCGATATCGAGCAACACGGCCCCGACGCCGACGCCTTCGACATCACCCGGCCCACGCGTGGCCGCCACATGACCTTCGGTCACGGCCCGCACATCTGCCCCGGGGCGGCCCTCTCGCGCGTCGAGGCGGGCATCGCGCTGCCCGCTCTGTTCACGCGTTTCCCCGGGCTCCGCCTCGCTGTCCCGGACGAGGAGATCACCAAGCTTCCGGTGATGACGCAGAACGACATGACCGCCTTCCCGGTCCTCCTGGGCTGACGACGCAACCGGCGGGCCCCGACGCTCTGGTCCGCGAGCGGGACCTGACGTTCCGGCGGGACCGCCCCACCGAGCCCGCGTCCAGGGCCTGAGGCAGCGCTCCGGACCGGGCCACCGGGGCGCGTGAAGATCCTGGTTGCCGAAGATTCAGTCGTGGTAACTTCGCGTTCAGTCATGTGAGTTGGACCGACTCGGCGGGGGATCATCGGCGATGAACGCTGTCCCGCACGGGCACCCGGGACCGGACCTGATGCAGATCCTCGTCGACGCGCTGACCCTGCTCGACTGCGTCAAGGACCGGAGCCAGCGCGTCGAGTTCGTGGGCACGGTGGGGTACAGACTCGGCGTCGAACTGACCTACCCGGACAGCACGCCCCGGATCGACATGACGCATCTGGTCCGCAAGGTGATCCACCGGCCCGGCGGCCCCGAGGCGCTCGTCTACGCGGTCCGCACGGTCTCCGGCAAGGACGACGCCGAACGGATCGCCGCGGAGGCGGGCATCCGGACCGGCGGCGGCCGGCCGGGTCCCTGGCCCGCGCCGGTCTTCGCCGAGGACCTCGCCCGGCAGGCGCGCCGGCTGCTCGTCGAGGCGAAGGACATCGACGGCGGGCGCCTCGCCGCCCTCCTCGGTGACGAACTGCCCGGAGACCTGCCGGACCACGGAACACCGGCCGAACTCTTCCACCAGGCAATGGACATGACCGCGCTGGCCGACGGTCTCCCCGCAGCCGTCGTTCTCGTCGAGGCCGCCGCCGCCCTGTCGGCCGAGCAGGGCGCGGCGCTGCGCCGGTGGGCGGACCGCTGGGCGGAGGCGGAGGGCCCGGCCGGGGCGCAGGAGGCGCTTGCCGCCTGCCGGCGGCGCCTGGAGCGGCCCGCCGCCCCCGATCCGACGGTGCCCCGGTGTCTGGTCGTCATGGTCGAACCGGCCCGGGACGGTTCACCGGACGTCTTCGTCCGGCACTGGCTCAACAAGGCCCCCGGCTACTGGCGGCCGGAGCAGGGCGCTATGGAGACCGTCACCCTGAACACCCTGGCCGGAGCGGTCGAGCGCGCCGTCGAGCGGGGCGAGGCGCTGTGGACCGGCACCCGGAAGGGGCATGCGGGGCCGCCGGTGCCAGGTGAGCAGGCGGGGAAGGCGGGGGCCGGCGGGGGGCCGGTCCACGTCGAGTTCCTGCTCCCCTTCGACCTGCTGAACCACGATATGGCCCGCCTGGAACTGGGTACCGGAGACCCGAGGCCCCGGCCGATCGGTATGCACTACCGGGTCCATCTGCGCAGTCTGGACCGGATGCGCGGCGACGCCGGGCAGTTGCGCCGCTGGCAGGCCCGCTGGGATCAGCTCCGGACCACGACCGCCCCGGCCCCCCACCGCTGGAGGGCCGCCGACCGGGACGGGTTCGAACGCTGGCGTGCCCATCTCGCCGGGGACGATTCGCTCACCGCGGTCATTCTCGACACGCCCGCCGTAAAGGGGTACGGCCTGGAGGCGTTGCAGGCCGCCGTCGTCGAGGGCGTGGGTGTCGCCGCCTGGGACCGCAGAGCCGAAAGCTCCTCCCGGTCCAGCGAACTGCTCACGCTGCTTCTGGGCCACACGTACGCACAACTGCCTGAAAAAGTGCACCGGTTGAGGGCGGGGGCGGAGATCGAGGAGGACGGCCCGCTGTGGGTGGGCAGGCACATCGCGTTCTTCTGGGACGACCCGTACCGACTGGTCGATCGTGAGGAGTTGTTGTCGGCATGAGCGGAGAGGCCGCTGCCGTACCACCGTCGCCGCCGCCCCCGTGGTGGGTCTTCCACGCGACCGGAAGGGCCCCCGGGGGCGAGCCGCCGGAGCTGCCGACGCCGCCGCCCTGGCGTACGTTCCCCGGCGGACCGCTCCAGCCGCCACCGCCCGAGGACGACCGTGCCGCGGAACGCCGTCTCGGCCGGATCCAGGACGGGCCGCAGCTGCGCCGCGAGGAGATCGACGCGGTCAACGCGGCCCTGCTGCTGCGCCGCCCGCTCCTCATCACCGGCCCTCCGGGCGTCGGCAAGTCCACCCTCGCCTATCTGATCGCCCGTGAGCTGGGGCTCGGCCGGGTCCTGCCCTGGAGCATCGTCAGCCGCAGCACGCTCAGGGGAGGCCTGTACGCGTACGACGCGATCGGCCGCGCCCAGGCGATCGCGGCCTGGCGGGCGGCCGACGCCGACAGTACGCACGCCCCCGCCCCCGACGCCGTCGACGGAGATCCGGACGGACGCGGCCCGACCGGTGAAGGGCCGCCCGCGTTGGGGGACTTCGTCACCCTCGGCCCGCTCGGCACCGCCCTGCTCGCCTACGGGCGCCCCCGGGTGCTGCTCGTCGACGAGCTGGACAAGAGCGACATCGACCTGCCCAACGACCTCCTGCACGTCCTGGAGAACGGCAGCTACGAGATCCCCGAACTCGTCCGCGGCAACGAGGAGTCGGCGACCGTGTTCACCGACGACCCGCGCGGCTCGGCGAGGGTCGAGGGCGGCCGGGTGGAATGCGCGCAGTTCCCCGTCGTGGTCATCACGAGCAACGGCGAACGGGAGTTCCCCGCGGCGTTCCGCCGCCGCTGCCTGCCGCTGGAGATGCTGCCGCCGGGCCGCGAGCAGCTGATCGGCATCGTCGTCAGCCATCTGCGGCAACGCCCGGAAGGTGTCGAGGCGCTGGTGGACGAGTTCGTCAGCCGTCAGCTCGGCGGCGGCACCCAGTCGATCGACCAGTTGCTCAACGCCGTCCAGCTGACGACCGCGGGCGGTTTTCAAGCGGATGCCGACGGGCGTAAGCTCGTCGAGATGCTCCTCCGAGACCTCTCGAAGGGCCGCTGATGAACGGCTTGCCCAGGGAGCGTGCTCCGGACCCCGCGTCCGTGCCGGCCGGCTCCCCCGACCGCGCCACCGGCGACCGACACGAGGACGGCGGCCCGTACGAACCGGGCGGGGCCGACTGGACGGAGCTCGCCGACGCCGCCTGGCTCGCCGCCGCCCGCCTCGACGCCCACCGCACCGCCCCGAACCACCCGCCCCCCGCCGGGCAGCGCCCCGGTGCGCCCGGCCCCGCCCACCCGTCCCCCGACGGGCCCCCGCCCACCGGAGCACCCGACTCCCGCCTCGCCCCGGCCCCCCACCCGCCGTCCGCCCCGGACCCCGCGCCCGAGGCCGTGCCCGGGGTCTTTGGGCTGCCCGGGCCACCGGCGTACGAACGGGAGATCCGGACCGTCCAGGAGCGCACGCGCACCGGCCCCGAACGGCTGCCGGGCCCCCGCCCCCGGGCCGTGCGGACGGCCCCGCCGCGGCTGGCCGGGTCTCTGCGCGGGCTGGGCCGCAGGGTGCCCACCGGGGGCCGGAGCACGCTGGACGAGGAGAGTACGGCCGAGCACGGGCTCACCGACGGGCTGTGGGTCCCCTACTTCCTCCCCGACCGCGAGCGGGCGTTCGACCTCGTCCTTCTCGCCGACCGAGCCCCCACCATGCCGCCATGGCACGGCACCGTCCGGCAGATCGCCGAGGAGGCCGCCCGCAGCGGGGCCTTCCGCGATGTCCGCACGGTCGGGGTGGCCCTGCCCGCCGGGGCCGGCGAACCCACGCTGCGCTGGCCCGGCGGACGCGACGGCGACCCCGCCGAACTGCTCGACGGCCGCGGCTCGCGGCTCTTCCTCGTCGTCACGGACGGACTCGCCCACGGCTGGGCGGGCCCCGGAGCCGATCGGCTACTGGAACGGCTCGCTTCCGGCGGGCCCACCGCGCTGGTCCACCTCCTGCCGCCCTATCTGCGCCACCGCTCCTCGTTGTTCCCCTTCCGTGCCCAACTGGAAGCCGGGGGCTTCGGCGCACCGAACCGGCGCTTCCGCTTCCGCCCGCCGTTCGGCGCGCACGACCCCGTCCGGCCGCTGCCCGAATCGGACGACGACACCGTGCCCGTACCGGTGCTCAGCGTGCGCGCCGGGTCCTTCCGCGCCTGGGCCGACCTGGTGACCGGCGAACGAGGAGTGCGGCGAACACTGCCGGTCGTCCTGGCGGGCGCGATGGCGAAGGGGGCCTCCGCCCCCGGGCTGCGCACCCCCGTCGTCGACGGTCCCCGGGCGGCGGCCGCCGCTGTGCGCCGGTTCCGCTCGCTCGCCAGCCCGCCTGCCCGGCAGCTCGCCGTGCTGCTGGCCCTCGCACCCATGGACTTCGCCGTCATCGACGAGCTGCGCGACCTGGCCCTGCCGGAGGCCGGGCCCGAGCACCTCGCCGAGGTCCTGATGGGCGGGCTGATCGACTGGGACACCGACGCCGGGAGCGGCCCGGACTTCGCCGACGACGTACGCGAAGCACTGCTCGCCACCAGCACCAGAACCCAACTCGCGCGCACCGTGGGCCTGCTGGCGCGGCTGCGTACGGGGCAGGGGCACGGCGCACGGCTCCGCGCGGCCCTCCACGACCCGGAGCGCACCGCCCTCCCCGGTGCGGAGCCCGGCGCCCGCCCCTGGCTCCGGATCGAACTGGCGGTCCTGCGCGCACTGGCGGGGCCCTACGCCGGCCGGGCCGCCAGGGTGGCCACCCGCCTGGTGCGTTCGTCGGACGACCCCCCTGCCCGGCCGGGTGAGATCGATGCGGAACCGATGAAAAATGCCCCGAACTGGGCAAAGCTGCCACCGGACAGCGTCGTTTCACCAGGAGGACCCGTGCCGCCCACGACACCCCCAGCAGCTGACACCTCGGCACCAGCTGACAACACGGCCCGGAGGGCTCACGAGGAGATGGAAGTCAAAGCGCCGGATCCACGCGCCGTCCGTTCGGGCCAGCCGAGGATCATGGGCAACGTGCCGCCCAAGAACCCCAACTTCACCGGCCGCGAGTCCCTTCTCGCCGCCGTGGAGCGGCAGCTGACCGAGGACGAGACGACGGCGGTCCTCCCGCACGCGCTGCACGGCCTCGGCGGCGTGGGCAAGTCGCAGATCGCGGTGGAGTACGTCTATCGCCACAGCGGCGAGTACAACGTCATCTGGTGGATCCCCGCCGAGCAGGAGAGCCTGATCCTGGCCGCGCTCGCCGAGCTGGCGGCCGGCCTCGGCCTGGAGGTCGGGCCGCAGGCGAACACCGCCGTCCCCGCCGTCCGCGAGGCCCTGCGTACCGGCAAGCCCTTCGGTAACTGGCTGCTGGTCTTCGACAACGCGGAGGACATCGAGTCGGTGCGCTCGTACTTCCCCAACGGCGGACCGGGAAAGATCATCGTCACCTCGCGCAACCGGGAGTGGGAACGGGTCGCCACCCCCCTCAGTGTCGATGTCTTCGACCGTGAGGAGAGCATCTCCCTGCTCCAGCGCCGGGCCCGGGGGCTGAGCACCCAGGACGCCGGCCGGCTCGCCGAGGCGCTCGGCGATCTTCCGCTGGCCGTCGAACAGGCCGGCGCCTGGCACGCCGCCACCGGCATGCCGGTCGACGAGTACCTCCAGCTGCTCGACGAACGCCGCCCCGAGATCCTCGAACTGGCCCCGTCCCCGGACTACCCCCTGCCCGTCGCCGCGGTCTGGGACATCTCGCTCGGCCGGCTGTCCGTCGAGAACCCCGCCGCCCGTCAACTGCTCCAGATCTGCGCCTGCATGGCACCCGAGCCCATCCCGCTCAACATGCTCCGCGGTGGCCGCAACGTCCAGATCACCCCGGAGCTGGACCGTGTGCTGCGCGACCCGCTGTTGCTCGCCCGCGCCACCCGCGATCTGAGCAAGCTCTCGCTGGTGCGTCTCGACCACAAGGCCGGCACGCTCCAGATGCACCGGCTGATGCAGAACGTGATCGTCGCCCGGCTGGATCAACAGGAGCGGGAGACGATGCGCAACGCCGCCCACCTGCTCCTGACCACCGCCAAGCCCGGTCTGCCCGCCTCACCTGAGCAGTGGCCCACCTACCTCGGGCTGCTGCCCCACGTGATCGCCTCCGGTGCGGTGAACAGCTCCGACGGCTGGGTGCGCGACCTGGTCTTCGACATGGTCACCTTCCTCTACTACTGGGGCGCGCACGAGGCGGGCGCGGACCTGACCCGGCGGGCGTGGGAGGCCTGGAGCGAGCAGTCGGCCGAGGAGGACCTGCATGTCATCCGGATCACCAAGATGCTCGGCTTCTACCTCCAGCACCTCGGCCGGATCCCGGAGGCCGCGGCCTTGAGCGAACAGGCCATGGAGGTCTCGCGCAGCGCGCCCATCCCGGAGGAGGAGCTCATCGACTCCATGCTCCAGATGGCCGGTTCGCTGCGCTACCGGGGCGACTTCGACGCCTCCCGGGAGCTGAGTGCCGAGGCCTTCGAGCGGTCGAACGACCTCTACGGTCCGGAGGACCCGACGACACTGAGCGCGGCCCACAGCTACGGTGTATCGCTGCGGGTCGCCGGTGACTTCCGGCTGGCGATGGAGATCGACGAAGAGACCGCCAGGCAACGCCAGTTGCTCTACGGCCCGACCAGCGGCCTCACACTCAACACGCTGAGCGCCCTGGCGGCGGACACCCGTGAGGCGGGCGACTTCCCCCGGGCCCGGGTCCTGCAGGAGTCGACGTACCAGACCTATCGGACCCACTTCGGCGCCACCAACGCGGCGACGATCCGGGCCGCCCTGAATCTGGCGATCTGCCGCCGCCGGGCCGGACTGCAGGAGGAGGCGTCGGAGCTGGTCGAGGACATCCTGGAGCGCTTCACCACCCGGTACGGCGCCGAGTACCCGGAGACCCTGGGAGCCGCCATGGCGGCGGTCGTCGACCGCAGGATCGCGGGCCGGCTGGAGGACTCCCGGCGCCTCGGCCGGCAGATCCTGGACCGCTACCGGGACATCTTCGGTGAGCACCACCCGTACACCCTGTGCGCCATGGTCAACGTGGCCGCCACCCTGCGTGCCATGGGCGAGGTGGAGGAGGCCGAGCGGCTGGACACGGTCGCGGGGGTACGGCTCCGGGCGGACCTGGGGGAGCGGCACGTCTACACGTTGGCCGCCGCGCTCGGCCGGGCCAACGACCACTACGCCCGGCTGGACTTCGCGGGCGCCCTGGAGGTGGACAGCGCCACGCTGCCGCTGCTCACCGAGGTGGTGGGCGAGAACCATCCCCTCACCCTCGTCTGTGTCGCGAACCTCTCCCTGGACCAGCGCGGACTCGGCCGTCCGGCGGAGGCGGACCGGCTCAACGCCCAGGCGGTGGACGGCCTGACGCGAGTCCTGGGGGAGCAGCACCCGTGGCGTACCTCGGCCCGGCTGCACCAGCGCATCGAGTACGACGTGACGGTGATCCCGTTGTGAGGCGACGGACCGGGCCGAGACCCCGACACCTCCTCGGGACGACCACGGGGCCCGGCCCGGGCCGACGGGCCGGTTGACCACTGACGGGGGCGACGCATGACCACGGTGATATTCATTCACGGCACGGGCGTGCGGCCTCCGCACGCCCAGGCCCTGTACACGCGGGTCACGGCCTCGCTCGAAGAGGCCGCCCCTGGCGTGCGGGTCGTGCCGCTCGACTGGGGAGAGCGGTACGGGGCCCGGCTCGCCGCGGGCGGGGCCAGCATCCCGCAGGACGGGGCCGGAGCCACCCGACGGGACACGGAGAGCGAGGAGGAGGAGGACGGGACCGCCGCCTGGGAGCGCCTCTACCGCGACCCGGAGGCGGAGCTGGCCCTCGCCGCCGCGCGCGGCCCCTCGGGCGCGATACCGCCGGGTGCGGCCTTCCCCGACGAGGAGTTCCGGGACCGGCTGACGGCGCTGGCCGCCCGGGGCGAGGGGGCCGCCCCGGAGCTGGGCCCGGGGCTCGCTGCCCGGGCCGCCGCCCTGGCCCGTAGTCCCCTGCTGGCCCCGGCCGCCGAAGCCGTGGACCCCGAAGCCCTGGCGACGTTCCTGGCCCGCGCGCTGGCCGCGGCCGTGATCGGCGCGGCCCTGGCCGACGACGTGCCCGTGATCCCCGACGGCGCCACCCGCGACGCCGCCGTGGACCGGATCGCCCGGCAGCTCGGCGCCGCGGCGCCCGGTACCGGCAGGGGGCCGGTGGGCAGGCTGGTCGCCCGGCCCGTAACCCGGCTCGGCTCCCGTTACGCGGTGCGCCGCCGCCGCGCCCTCACCGGGGCCGCCCACCCGGCGGCGGGAGACGTGCTCACCTTCCTCGTCCGCGGCGGCCCCCTGCGCGCCGCCCTGCGCGAGCTGGTCGCCGCCGTGGAGCCCCCGGTCGTCCTGCTCGGCCACAGCCTCGGCGGGATCATCGCCCTCGACACCCTGATCGAGGCCCCGCTGCCCGGTGTCCGGCTGCTGGTCACGGTGGGCTCGCAGGGGCCGTTCCTGTACGAGACGGGGGCGTTGCCCCACCTCGAACACCCGGAACCGCTGCCCGCCCACGTCCCCGTCTGGCTGAACATCCACGACCGCCGCGACCTGCTGGGCTTCGCCGCCGCACCGCTGTTCCCGGGCCGGGCCGAGGACATCGCGACCGACAACCGGCAGCCGTTCCCCGCCGCCCACAGCGCCTACTGGACCGATCCGGCCGTCTACCGCGTCATCGCGGAGCGGCTGCCGTGAGCGCGGGCGGTGTCGACCCGGCACGGGTGGTGGCGCTCGTCGTCGCCGTCGAGCGGTACACGGCCGGCCCGCACTGGACGCTGCCGGGGCCGGTCCGCGACGCGCTGCGCTTCCGGGACTGGCTGCGGTCCACGGGCGTACCGGACGCCAACATCCTGCTGCACCTCGCCCCGGCGCGGGGAACGGACGAGGCCACCGGCCACCGCGGTGCCGATCACGAGACCCTGCGTCGGGTCCTGGTCCACGAGTTGCCCGCCCGGCAGGGGGACGTGCTCTGGGTCTGGTGGGGTGGGCACGGCGTCCTGGACCGGGACGAACACCTGCGGCTCTACTGCGCCGACGCCACGGACGCCGACCGGCGCAATATCGATCTGGAGTCCGCCCGCCGCCGCCTGAGCAGCGATGTCCTGCCCGGCTTCGCGGAGCAGAACTGGGTCGTGGACGCCTGCCAGACCTTCGAGGAGCGCCACCGCCCGGCCGTCACGATCCCGGACGGGAGCCTCCCCACCGGGCAGCGACTGCGGGTGCACCGGCAGAACGTGCTGCTGGCCGCCGACCGGGGGCAGCGTGCGGCCAACGACCCTGTACGCGGGTCGGGCGTCTTCTCGGACATCCTCCTGAGTGAACTGGCGGACCTGCCCGGCGGTCCGGCTCCCGACCCGGAGGCGCTTTTCGCGGCCGTCCGGGACCGGTTCGACCGGCTGCGTGCCGAGGGTAGCCACAGCCAGCTCCCCACACTCCGGTTGTACCGTCCCGGACACGCCGAGCACCTGCCCGGCCGTCCGTCGACACCGCCACCGGGGAACGGAGTTCGCCCCGGATCCGACCGGACGGGTGGCGGGCTGGTCCGGGTGGTCGAGGCGCTCCTCGCCTATCCGCTGATGAGCGACCGGGACGAACGCCAGACGATGGTCGGGGAGCTGGACCCGGTCCTGGTGGCGCGGATGCCGCGGCACGCGGTGCCCCGTACGGACGTCCTGGGCATCCTGCGGACGCTGCGGCGGCGTCCGGAGGGCCCCTGGGACCTCTACCGGGCCGTCACCCTGCTCGACGACGACCCCGGCAGGGCGGCCGAACTGGAGGAAGCTCTGCGGGAGTTCATGGTCGAGGGCCGGACCGGTCCGGCCGGTCCCTGATCGTACGGCGTGATCGCACGGGTTTCCGGAAGGCAACCCATTCGTCATGATGGGAAGGGACGGGTGGCATGGTGTGCCGCCGGACCGAAAAGGGGGAGAAGGCCTTGCAGCAGACGGCATCGGCCGGTGATCCGGCCGACTACCTGGAGTCCGATGTGGCGGACCTCGCGGAAGTGGGCGTCGCCACCGTGCGCGCCCTCGCTCCCGCGCCCGGACAGCGTCTGCTGGAGGAGATCCGAAGAGCGCGCACCAGCACGCTGTCCGAACCCCCCACCGCTCGCGCCGACTGAGCGCTGTGCGGCCCGCCCGGGAGAGACCTCGCGGGTCACGTCAGGATCATGACAGAGGAGCGCGGGTGCACAGACCGATGCGGATGCCCGGCCACTGGTTCGACGAACTCGCCGAGGGCGGCGGCTCGGTGGAGAGCGTGGGCTTCCTCCTGAAGGGCGAGCGGGCCCGACGCCTCGTCCTGCTGCGCGAGTTGTTGGGCCGGCTGGAGGAGCGGCCCACGCTGCTGGGCCCCGCCGACCTGGGCGCCATCTGGCGGACCGTCGAACGGGCCGAGGCCCGCAGGCCGGACTGTGTGGAGGAGTTGCTGCTCAGCCCGTCGGTGGGGAGCTGGCTCGCCCATACGCTGCGCCGCTTGCACGGTACTTCCGCCGGCCCTCCGCTGTGGGTGGACGCCGGACACCTGGCCGGCGTCGCCCTGGTGGCCGCGTTGAAGGCAGGGACGGCAACCGGGCTCGTCGTCCCCTCGAGGGAGGGTGCGGTCGCCCTGCCGACCCTCGGCCTCGCCCTGCTGCCGGGCACCCCGCTGCTGGGCTACCAGCCGGTGCACGCGCGCGTACGGGAGGGGGAGCTGCTCCTCGCCCCGACCGTAAGGGGCACCGGGGCGAGGGCCCTGACCGTGCGACCGCTCACCGCGCCGCCGAGCGCCCTGTGGTGGCCGGCGCACCGGCTGCCGGTCCGGCCGGGCGGGCCCGAGGTAGCCCTCGACGACACCGACCCGTACCGCGACCTCGACCGCCCGATCCCGCCCGGCCGGCTCGCTCCGCGCGAACTCGACGCCTGGCAGCGCCTCTTCGCCGAGGCGGTCGCGCTGCTCGGCCCCGCGTCCGGCCCGGCGGCGGGCGTCGGCGCCGGCCCGCGTTCGGCCGGTACGGGGCCGGGCACCCTGCGCCCCGAGGAGATCAGGCGCATCGTGCCCTGGCCGGGACGGTTACGACACGGCCCCGTCGCAGGGCTCAGCGCCTCCACCGCCGACGCGTTCGGCTCCATGGTGGTGGCCCGGCCCCCGGACGGCGCGGCGCTCGCGGAGACGATGGTCCACGAGTTCCAGCACAGCAAACTCGGCGCACTGCTGCACCTCTTCGCGATGCTCGACGACGACCGCGAGGAGCGGCACTACTCCCCGTGGCGCCCTGACCCGCGTCATCTGCCGGGGCTTCTCCACGGGGCGTACGCCTTCGTCGGCGTCGCCGGATTCTGGCGGGAGAGGATCGGTGACCGGGCGGCCGATCCGCTGGACCTCGCGCCCTTCCGGTTCGCGCTTCGCCGGGTCCAGACACGTATGGTCCTGCGGACCCTGGCGACCCGCGCCGCACTCACCGGGCCGGGCCGCCGACTGGTCGCCGGACTCACCCGCACCGTCGACGGCTGGCTGCGCGAACCGGTGGACGGGCGGGCCGTGGCGCGTGCCCGCGCCGCGGCGGCCGGGCACCGGGTCGAGTGGCGGCTGCGCAACCTACGGTGCGCGGACGAGGAGCGTGCCGGGCTGGCGGCGGCGCTGCGCACGGGGGCCCCGCCGCCGCCCGTACAGCGGCCCCTGCTCGTCCCGGCGTCGGAACGCGCGCACTGGCAGGACGTGCGGGGCGCGCTCTACCTCCGCCCGGACCTCGCACCGGACAGTGCGCCGGACGTCGCTGCTCCGGACAGCGCGCCGGACCTCGCGTCGGTCGCCCTTCCGGACCTCGCCCCGGTCACCGCCGCCCGTGGCGTCCGCCCGGAGGCCGCGGCTCCGGTCCGCGCCGATGTGCTGCTGGTCCGAGGGGACGCGGCGGCGGCGCGGATGGCGTACCGGGAACGCTGGTCCGCCGCGCCGGGGGACCCGCACGCGCTGGCGGGCTGGCTGCTGGCGCACACCGCGCTCCACCCCGGCCACCGACGGCTCCTCGCCCGCCCGGAGCGGTTCGCCGCCGCCGTCGCGGGGCAGGGGCCACAGGTGTGGGAACACGCAGCCCACCGGCTGGCGAGGACGGAACCGCCCGCCTGACCAGCGCCGGGACGTCCCGCACGGAGCCCGGACCGGACCTCGCGGGGTCCTCCACGCGTGAGGCGCATCACTCTGCGTGAAATTCTCGGCATACATTCCGCCGGACCGGGGAGGGGTCCAGGCCGCTGATGCGGCTGTACCCCGGTCGACCGCGCAGCACGCCCCGGCCGAACCGGAGGGGGCATTTCAGGCACGGAAGGCGAAAATCGATATGTCGGCGCTCAATACCATCCACATCGACGGCACTTGGCGGGCCGCCGGATCAGGCGCGACGCGCGAGGTCATCGACCCCGCCGACGCCACGGTCCTGGCCGTCGTCGCGGAGGGCGGGGCCGAGGACGCCGACGCGGCGATCGCGGCGGCGCGACGCGCCTTCGACGACGGCCCCTGGCCGCACAAGCCCGTCGCCGAGCGGGCCGGGCTGCTGCGCCGGGTCGCCGACCTGCTCCAGCGGGACCGTGAGGAGATCGCGATCACCGAGAGCCGCGACACCGGCAAGACCTTGGAGGAGGGCCGGGTCGACGTCGACGACGTGACAGGCGCCTTCCGCTACTTCGCCGATCTCGTGATGAACGAGAGCGGCGGCCGGGTCATCGACGCGGGTGACCCCGACATCCACAGCATCGTCGTCCACGAGCCCGTCGGTGTCTGCGCCCTGATCGCCCCCTGGAACTACCCCCTCCTCCAGGCCAGCTGGAAGATCGCCCCGGCCCTCGCCGCCGGCAACACCTTCGTGCTCAAGCCCAGCGAGGTCACCCCGCTCTCCACCGTCCACCTGATCAAGCTGCTCTCCGAGGCCGGTCTCCCCGACGGCGCGGCCAACCTCGTCACCGGCGCGGGCGACCCGGTGGGCGCGCGGCTCTCCGAGCACAGCCACGTCGACCTGGTCTCCTTCACCGGTGGCCTCGCCAGCGGCACGAAGGTGGCCCAAGCCGCCGCGCCGACCGTGAAGAAGGTCGCCCTGGAGCTGGGCGGCAAGAACCCCAACGTGGTCTTCGCCGACGCCTGCGCCACCGACGAGGGCTTCGACACCGCCGTCGACCAGGCGCTGAACGCCGCGTTCTTCCACAGCGGCCAGGTCTGCTCCGCCGGGTCCCGCCTGATCGTCCAGGACACGGTCAGCGAGCGGTTCGTCACCGAGCTGGCCCGCCGCGCCGACGCCATCCGCCTCGGCCGGGGCACTCTGGAGGGCGTCGAGTGCGGCCCCCTCGTCTCCGCCCAGCAGCTCGCCAAGGTCGAGGCGTACGTCGCCTCCGCCCGCGAGGAGGGCGCGATCGTCCGGGCGGGTGGCGAACGCCCGGGGCCCAGCGACGTACGGCCCGAGGGCGGTTACTTCTACCGGCCGACCGTCCTCGACGGCTGCCACCGAGGGATGCGGGTGGTCCGCGAGGAGACCTTCGGCCCGATTCTCACCGTCGAGACCTTCCGTACCGAGGAAGAGGCCATCACGCTGGCCAACGACACCGACTACGGCCTCGCGGGCGCCGTCTGGAGCACCGACGCCGGCCGGGCCCGCCGGGTCGCCGGACGGCTGCGCCACGGCACCGTCTGGATCAACGACTACCACCCCTACCTGCCGCAGGCCGAGTGGGGCGGCTTCGGGAAGTCCGGGACGGGGCGCGAGCTCGGCCCGACGGGGCTCGCCGAGTACCGCGAGTCCAAGCACATCTACCAGAACCTGAACCCGCGCCCCCAGCGCTGGTTCGCCGGCTGAGCCTGTGGGGACCGGGCCACTCCTCTCCGAAACGCCCGGTCCCGCCCGGCTGTTCGCAGCACCACGTACACGCACGAACCTTGCAGAAGGAGCAGTGACCGATGCCTTCCACCCCCCGCGGCACCGCAGTCCCCGACGGCCCCGTGGCCGACTACGTGATCGTCGGCGGCGGCACCGCCGGCTCGGTCATCGCCTCCCGGCTCACCGAGGACCCGGATGTCACCGTCACGGTCGTCGAGGGCGGCCCCACCGATATCGACCGGGACGACGTGCTCACCCTGCGGCGCTGGCTCGGCCTGCTCGGCGGCGACCTCGACTACGACTACCCCACCACCGAGCAGCCGCGCGGCAACTCCCACATCCGGCACAGCCGGGCCCGGGTCCTCGGCGGCTGCTCCTCGCACAACACCCTCATCAGCTTCAAGCCGCTGCCCGGCGACTGGGACGAGTGGGCCGAGGCGGGCGCCGAGGGCTGGGGCGCGGCCGCGATGGACCCGTACTTCGCCAAGCTGCGCAACAACATCGTCCCGGTCGACGAGAAGGACCGCAACGCGATCGCCCGCGACTTCGTCGACGCCGCCCAGCAGGCAGCCGGCGTCCCGCGCGTGGACAGCTTCAACAGCGAGCCGTTCCACGAGGGCGTCGGCTTCTTCGACCTCGCCTACCACCCCGAGAACAACAAGCGCTCCTCCGCCTCGGTGGCCTATCTCCACCCGCACATCGAGGCCGGCGACCGGCCCAACCTGCGGATCATGCTGGAGACGTGGGCGTACCGCCTGGAGTTCGACGGCGCCCGCGCCACCGGCGTACACGTGCGGACGAAGGACGGCGCGGAGATCCTCCTGCGCGCCGCCCGCGAAGTCATCGTCTGCGCGGGCGCGGTGGACACCCCCCGGCTGCTGCTGCATTCCGGCATCGGCCCGCGCGAGGACCTGGCCGCACTGGGCATCGACGTCCGCCACGACCTCCCGGGCGTCGGCGAGAACCTGCTCGACCACCCCGAGTCCGTCATCGTCTGGGAGACCGAGGGGCCCATCCCGGAGAACTCCGCGATGGACTCCGACGCGGGACTCTTCGTGCGCCGCGACCCCGCATCCCGGGGCCCGGACCTGATGTTCCACTTCTACCAGATCCCGTTCACCGACAACCCGGAGCGGCTCGGCTACGAGAAGCCCGAGCACGGGGTGTCGATGACCCCGAACATCCCCAAGCCGCGCAGCCGGGGCCGCCTCTACCTCACGAGCGCCGACCCCGAGGTCAAGCCGGCCCTGGACTTCGGGTACTTCACCGACGAGGACGACCACGACGGCCGCACCCTGGTCGACGGCATCAAGCTCGCCCGGAGGATCGCGGCCACCGAGCCGCTGGCCCACTGGCTGAGGCGCGAGGTCTGCCCCGGTCCCGAGGTCACCTCGGACGAGGACATCAGTGAGTACGCCCGCAAGGTCGCCCACACCGTCTACCACCCGGCCGGCACGTGCCGGATGGGCGCCTCCGACGACCAGCAGGCCGTCGTGGACCCGCAGTTGCGCATCCGGGGCCTGGAAGGCATACGGATCGCCGACGCCTCCGTGTTCCCGACCATGCCCGCCGTCAACCCGATGATCGGCGTCCTCATGGTCGGCGAGAAATGCGCCGAACTCCTCGCGGACCAGCCACGTGACGCCGTGCCGGTCACCAGCGCCGGCACCGGAGGCGATGTCCGATGACCGCAACCGAGACCCTCAAGGCCACCGGGAGCGCCGCGTCCGAGGGGAACACGGGGGCCCCCGTGTTCTCCGTGCGCAACCTCTGGAAGGTCTTCGGCCCCAAGGCCGACCGGATCCCCGGCGGCGAGCACGCCGCGCTCCCGCCCGCCGAACTGCGCGAGGCCACCGGCTGCACCGCCGCCGTACGCGACGTCTCCTTCGACGTCCGCAAGGGCGAGGTCTTCGTCGTCATGGGCCTGTCGGGCTCCGGCAAGTCGACCCTCGTGCGCTGTCTGACCCGGCTCATCGAGCCCACCAGCGGCTCCCTCGCCATCGACGGCGAGGACATCCTCGGGATGGACCGTGCCCGGCTGCGCGAACTGCGCCGCCACCGCGCCGCGATGGTCTTCCAGCACTTCGGACTGCTGCCGCACCGAACGGTGTTGGACAACGTCGCCTACGGCCTGGAGATCCAGGGCCTGAGCAAGGCCGAACGCCGTTCCAAGGCAGCTGAGTTGGTGGCCAAGGTGGGCCTCGCTGGTCTGGAGGACCGCCGCCCGTCCCAGCTCTCCGGCGGCCAGCAGCAGCGCGTCGGGCTCGCCCGCGCGCTCGCCGTCGACCCGTCCGTCCTCCTCTTCGACGAGCCGTTCAGCGCGCTGGACCCGCTGATCCGCCGCGAGATGCAGGACGAAGTGGTCCGGCTGCACCGCGAGGAGGGCCGCACCATGGTCTTCATCACCCACGACCTCAGCGAGGCGCTGCGCCTGGGCACCCGGATCGCGCTGATGCGCGACGGCGGCATCGTGCAGCTCGGCACCCCCGAGGAGATCGTGGGCTCGCCCGCCGACGACTACGTCCGCGCGTTCGTCCGCGACGTGCCGCGCGAGCAGGTCCTGACCGTCGCCACCGCCATGCGGCCCGCGCTCGCCGGGGAGAGCGAGCGCGGCCCGGCCGTACGCCCCGAGGCCACCGTCTCCGAGGCCATCGAAGCGGTCTCCCGCTCCGGCGAGCCCGCCGCCCGGGTGATGGAGCGCGGCCGGCTCGTCGGCGTCGTCGACCACGCGTGCCTGCTCGACGTCGTCGCCGGAACGACCGGACCCGGGCACGCGACCGCGCCCACGTCCCGGACCGGTGCCCCGGACGCGCCGGACGGCTCCCGCGAGGTGACCCTCTGATGGCCACCGCCCGCGCCACCCCGGCCGGCCCCGTGCGAGCGGGCGCGCGCCGGGGGCCGTCGGCCGCGCTCCGCGACCGCCCGGCCGCCGCGAAGCTCCTGCTGATCGCGCTCGTCGCCGCCGTCGCCGTCCCCGTCGTGCACGGCCGCTGGGGCGGTGGCGTCTGGCCCGCCGCGCTGACCGCCGAGCTCTCCGCGCCGCTCGGTGACGTCACGGACTGGATCGTCTCCAACCGCGACAGCCACCCGCTGTTCCTCTACTTCCTCGGCCACATCAGCAACGCCGTCGTGCTGTCGGTACGCGGTGTCTACCTGGTCCTCCTGGCCCTCGGCTGGGCCGGCGTCACCGTGTTCGCCGCCGCCGTCGCCTGGCGCGTCGCGGGGGTCCGCCTCGCCCTCACCGCGGCGCTCTCGTTCCTGGTCTGCGGGCTGCTCGGCATGTGGGTGCCGACCATGCAGACGCTCGCGCTGATGCTCGTCGCCGTCCTCGCCTCCGTCGTGCTGGGGCTGCTCCTCGGCCTGGCGGCCGGGCTCTCGGACCGTGTGTTCCGCATCCTGCGCCCGGTGCTCGACACCATGCAGGTGCTGCCCGCCTTCGCGTATCTGCTCCCCGTGGTGCTGGTCTTCGGCATCGGCGTCCCCGGAGCCGTCCTCGCCACCGTCGTGTACGCGGCTCCGCCGATGGCCCGGCTCACCGCGCTCGGCCTGCGCGGCGCGGACGCCGGCGTCATGGAGGCCGTCGCCTCCCTCGGCGCGACCGGACGCCAGCGGCTGCTGAGCGCCCGCCTCCCGCTGGCCCGCAGGGAACTGCTCCTCGGCCTGAACCAGACCATCATGATGGCGCTCTCCATGGCCGTCATCGCCTCCGTGATCGGCGCGGGCGGCCTCGGCGACCGGGTCTACCAGGCCCTGTCCTCCGTGGACGTCGGCGCCGCTCTCGCCGCGGGCATCCCGATCGTGCTGCTGGCCGTCGTGCTGGACCGTACGACGGAGGCGGCCGGCCGCCGCATCGGCGCCGAGCCCACCGGTCCGGCCCTGCTGCGCGGCCCGCGCGGCTGGACCCTGGCCGCCGTGGTCACCGCGGCCGTCGCCGTCGCCGGACGGGCCACCGACGGCCGGGTCTGGCCCGAGGACGTGACCCTGGCCATCGCCGGACCGGTCAACACCGCCAAGGACTGGATGGTCGACCACCTCTACACCGGGGTGCCCGTCGTCGGCGGCACCGCCGACCTCGCCTCCCACTTCACCAGCGGCGTCCTCAACCCGCTGCGCAGCGGGCTCACCGGTCTGCCCTGGTGGTCGGTGCTGCTCATCGTCGCCGCCCTCGCCTGGACCATCGGCACCTGGCGGACCGCCGCCACCGCGGTCCTCGCCATGGCCGCGATCGGCGTACTCGGCGTGTGGGAGCCCTCGATGGACACCCTCAGCCAGGTGCTCGCCGCCGTCGCCGTCACCCTGGTCATCGGCTTCGGCGTCGCCGTCGGAGCCGCCCGCAGCGAACGCCTGGAGAGGCTGCTGCGACCAATCCTGGACGTCTTCCAGACGATGCCTCAGTTCGTCTACCTGATCCCCGTCGTCGCCCTCTTCGGTGTCGGCCGCGCCCCCGCCGCCGCTGCCGCGGTGATCTACGCGCTGCCCGCCGTCATCCGCATCACCACCCAGGGGCTGCGGGGCGTCGACCCGGCGGCGATGGAGTGCGCCCGCTCGCTCGGCGCGACCCCGGGTCAGCAACTGCGCCAGGTCCAGATCCCGCTGGCCAGGCCGTCCCTGCTGCTCGCCGTCAACCAGGCGGTGGTCCTGGTGCTCGCCGTCGTCATCATCGGCGGACTCGTCGGCTCCGGCGCACTCGGTTACGAGGTGGTCCTCGGGCTCGCGCAGGGCGACCTGGCCACCGGCCTCGTAGCCGGAGCGGCGATCGTCTGCCTCGGTCTGACGCTCGACCGGGTCACCCAGCCCACCACCCGCCGCCAGCGACAGGAGAGCTGAGATGAACCGCTCCCGCACCCGCCTGCTCGTGGCGCTCGCCTCGACCGGGGCCCTGCTCGCCACGGCCGGCTGCGGCGCCGCCGACATGACCGAGCAGGCCTCTCCCTTCGCGGCCCCCGCCGGGGTCAGGACGGTCACGCTCTCCGTCCAGTCCTGGGTCGGCGCCCAGGCCAACGTCGCCGTGGCGGAGCACCTCCTCAAGGAGGAACTCGGCTACCGCGTCGACCTCGTCCAGACCGACGAGGTCCCCGCCTGGGACGCCCTCAGCCAGGGCCGCGTCGACGCGATCCTCGAGGACTGGGGCCACCCGGACCAGGAGAAGCTGTACGTCGACGAGAAGAAGACCATCGTCCGGGGCGGCGACCTCGGGGTCACCGGCCACATCGGGTGGTACGTCCCGAAGTACTGGGCGGACGAGAACCCCGATGTCACCGACTGGAAGAACCTCGACACGTACGCGAAGGAACTCACGACCGCCGAGAGCGGCGGCAAGGGCCAGTTGATGGACGGCTCGCCCTCCTACGTCACCAACGACGTGGCGCTGGTGAAGAACCTGGACCTGGACTACCAGGTGGTCTTCGCCGGCTCCGAGGCGGCCCAGATCACCCAGATCCAGCAGTTCGCCAAGGAGAAGAAGCCCTTCCTCAGCTACTGGTACCAGCCGCAGTGGCTGTTCAACGAGGTGCCGATGGCCGAGGTGAAGCTCCCCGAATACACCGAGGCGTGCGCGGCCAAGGACCCGGCCGACATCGACTGCGCGTACCCGACGACACCGCTGCAGAAGTTCCTCAACGCCGACTTCGCCGAGCGCGGCGGCGAGGCGTCCGCGTTCCTGAAGAAGTTCCACTGGTCGGAGAAGGACCAGAACGAGGTCTCCGAGATGATCGCCTCGCAGAAGCTCACCCCCCAGGAGGCGGCGAAGCGCTGGGTCGAGCGCCACCCCGACATCTGGAAGAAGTGGCTGCCGAGGGACTGACACGGTCCGGTGCCCGGCCCCTCTCCCGAGGGGCCGGGCACCGCTCCGCTATCGCGCCCGGACCGTCGCCAGGAGGTCCCGGTCCGGCTGGAGCGTCAGACCCGTCAGCGGCGTGATCACACCCGGGTCCACGTTCAGGGTGAAACGGCGGGCCAGCACGGCGAGGAGGAGGACGGACTCCACCATCGCGAAGCGCGTGCCGATGCAGACCCGGGGACCGCCGCCGAACGGGAACCACGCGTACTCCGGGATCTTCTCGCCGCCCGTGGCGTCCCAGCGCTCGGGCCGGAACTCCTCCGGCTCGGGGAACCACCGGGCGTCGCGGTGAGTGGCCCACTGGCTGCTCCACACCCGGGTGCCCTCCTCGACCGGCAGGCCGCCTATCGTCGCCCCCTTCTTCGCGATCCCGGTGATCAGCCAGATCGCCGGGAACAGCCGCAGGGTCTCCTTCACCACGGCCTGGGCGTAGGGCAGTCGCGCGTAGTCCTCGAAGCCGGGCTCCCGGTCGCCGAGCACCCGGTCCAGCTCCTCGGCGAGCGCGTCGCGGACCCGGGGGTTACGGGCGAGCAGGTACCACGCCCACACCAGCGTCGTACTCGTCGTCTCATGACCACCGATGTACAGCGTGACCGCCTCGTCCCGGATCTCCTCGTCGCTGAGGTGTGCCCCGCTCTCGTCGACGGCGCTGAGCAACCGGCTGAGCAGGTCGGGGCGTTCCTCCTCACCGTCCCGGTGCCGGGCGACGACCCGGCGGACCTCGGCGTCGATGACGGCGGCGGCCTTCCTGATCCGAGCCCGGCCCGGTGTCGGCACCCAGTCCGGCAGCAGCGCTCCGAGCCCGGCGAACTCCTTGCCGATCTCCATCTGGGCGATGTCCATCGCACGCCCCATCGCCTCGGAGTCCGCAGGGGTGTCCACGCCGAAGATCGTGCGTACCGCGATCTTCTGGGTCAGTGCGGACATCTCCCGCTTGACGTCGACCCGTTGGCCGTCCGCCCAGCGGTCCGCCAGCTCCACCGCACAGTCCGCCATCGTGGTCGCGTACGACGTGACCTGCCTGGGCCGCACGGAGGGCTGCACCAGCGAGCGCTTGCGCCGCCAGTCCCGGCCCCGCGCCACAAGCATCCCGTTGCCCAGCACCGTACGGAACGCGATGCCGAGCTTCGGCTGGTCGAACGTCTGCTCCGTCTTGGTGAGCAACTCGCCTATGCAGTCGGGGTCGGCGAGGAAGACGCACCGGTTGCGGCCGAACCGCCATCTCACCATGTCCCCGTGACCGCGGAGGAGTTCGAAGAACGCGAGCGGGTTCTTGCCGAATCGCGGCAGATTCCCCACGAGCGGCAGCCCCTTGGGGCCCGGCACGAACGCGTGGCCGTGAGGCGGGGTGTCGAGCGCCGGGCCGGTCTGCGTGGACATCGAGGAACTCCGCTCCCTGGGGCGCGCCGCCACCGGCGCGCGACTGTTCGAGCTCTATCGAACAGGATGGGGGCGGCACTCCGCCAGGGCGGCGACAGGCGTGGCCGGAATCAGTCAGGCACCCTGCGGAGCAGGCGAGTCGGGGGCAGTCGCCAGCTGTTCGCCCGCTGATTCCGGCACCACGACGACCTGGTGCTCGTCCTCGTACACGACCCTGCCGGGGATCCGCGGACTCCCGCCGCCCATCCCGCTTCCCTCCGCCGTGGCCGGTGAGGGGTTCAGCGTAGGCCCGGGGCGGGCGGCACGGCTCAGAGACCGACGATCAGCTGGATGCAGACGATCTTGACCAGGATGGCGAGTGCGAACAGCGTCGCATAGCCGTTGTTGATCCGGCTGTCGCTCGCCCGGCTGTTCGCGTACGCCAGGATCGCCGGATTGCCGACGTAGCCCGACAGCAGCCCCATGGTCCGCTCCCGGCTCTGCCCCAGCGCCTTCGCGACCAGCACCATCAGGGTGTAGCTGACGACCGCGCCGATCGCCAGCACGGCCACCAGCTTCAGCCCGAAGAGGGAGAAGGCGTTCTCCCGGAACGAGTAGCCGGAGGTGAGGCCCACGACGGCGAGGAAGAGCAGCAGCCCGATCTGGCGCAGGGTGAGGTTGGCGCGGGTCGGCAGGGTCCACACCAGGGGGCCGGTGCGCCGGCGCCAGCCGAGGATCATCCCCATCACCAGCGGTCCGGCCCCGGTGCCCAGGGCGAGCGTGGTGGAGCCCAGGGTCAGGGAGGGGATGCCGACGAGGAAGCCCAGGGTGAGACCGAGCCCCAGGCTGACCGCGCTGACCTCGCTGACCTTCGCCTCGGTGTCCCCGAGGTAGGTGGTGACCTCGCCCGTCCGCTCGCGCGGCATGACCACCCGCACCCGGTCGTCGAGCTGGAGCGGCAGGTCGTCGTGGGCGAGCATGTCGAAGTCGCCCCGCCGCACCCGGCTGACGAGGGCCCCGTACTTCTCGCCGAGCCCCAGCTCCCCCACGGTGCGCCCGGCCAGGTCCGGGTTGGTGAGCAGGACCCGCCGGTAGTCCACCGCACTGCGGTCGTCCAGCAGATGGCGCGGGGCGAGGGCCCCGAGCGCGTCCGTCGCCGCCCGTACGTCGTCCTCGCCGCCGACCAGGACGACCCGGTCGCCGGAGGAGAGACGGTCCAGGTCCCGGGCGACCCGGGTCACGCCGTCCGCGGGACGGTACCCGCTGGCCAGCACCCGGTGCGCGGCGACGCCGGGCACGTCCGCCCAGCGCAGCTCCCGGGCCACCAGGACCGTACGGGTGACGAGGGTGGACGGCAGGCCCGAGTCGGGGTCCCGGCGGGCGGCCCAGTGGCGGCGGGCCGCGATCGCCGAGACGAACAGGATCGTGATGACGACGGCGAGCGGATAGCCGATGGCGTAGCCCACGGCGGGCTGGGCCGGATCCGCGGAGGCCTCCTGGGCGGCGGCGAGGCCCGGGGTGGTGGTACCGATGCCCGCGTACCCGCCCGCGAGGAACGGTCCGTCGATGCCGAACCCGCGGTGTCCGACGAAGCCGACCACCGCCGCCGTCAGCGCCAGGGCCACCACGGCTCCGGCCATCACCGGGAGCTGGCCGCGCAGTTCACGGAAGAACGCGGGGCCCGACTCGAGGCCGACCGTGTACACGTACAGGGCCAGGCCCAGCGCCGAGACCCCGGCCGGCACGGCGGCGGCGATGTCCTCGTCGAGTGCCCCGACGAGGAGGCCGACGAACAGGACCCCGGCCGAGCCGAGCCGGACCGGGCCGAAGCGCACCATGCCGAGCAGCGCGCCGAGCGTGATCACGGTGAACACCGCCACCCACGGGTTGTCCGCGAAGAACTGCCACACCGGTCGTGCCTCCCCTGTTCCGACGATCCCGCCCCCGTCGGGGGCCAGGATCTTCGAGGCCGGGCAAGGCCGCCACTCGGGGAGCGTCGGCTCCTTCGCTCGGACGCCGGGCGGCACGTGATCCGGCCGGCCACGGCCCCGCGTCAGCGAGGTGGCGAACACGGCTGCCGGCGCGGCGAGCACGCCGCCGCGCCGGAGCGAGGGCGGTACCCCGCGCGCCGTCGGCCTCGTCGAGGGAATGGTGGCCCCGGGGGCGCCCGACAGTCCCCGGCCGAAGGCCCCGCGGGCCGGCCGGTGGGGCGCGGGGCCCCCGCCCGGCCGTCGTCGCAGCCCGGGGTTCAGCCGCCGAGCAGGGGCCTCGAAGCGCGCTCCAGGACCGAGGTGACCCGCCCCCACGTCTCCAGGTCGCGTTCCACCGGCGGCAGACGGCGGTCCGTTCCGGATTCCTGCCAGGCCGTCGCCAGCGCCACCGGATCGCCGCCCCCGGCGGCCGAGGCGGCGAGCGCCGCCGCGCCGAGGGCGACCAGCTCCCCGCTGCCCGGGATGACGAGCGGCCGGCCGGAGAGCCGGCGCACCGTCTCCACCCACATCCGCCCCCGTGCCCCGCCGCCGATCAGGCGCAGCGGGCGGTCGGTGACCCCGGGCGCGTCCGGGTCGAGACCACAGGCCGACAGCAGTTCGTCCATGGCCCGCAGCACGGTGACGGCCGCGCCCTCATAGGCGGCGCCCAGCAGTTGCTGCCGGGTCGTGTCGTGGCGCAGTCCGGTCAGCAGCCCGGAGGCGGCCGGCAGGTCGGGGGTCCGTTCGCCGTCGAGGTAGGGGAGCAGGACCGCCTCGCCGCCGGCGGCAGCGTCCTCGCGGTCCAGGCCGAGCAGGGCGGCCACCTTGTCCACGGCGAGCGTGCAGTTGAGGGTGCAGGCCAGCGGGAGGTAGGTGCCGTCGCCGGCGGCGAATCCGTTCAGCGCGGTGGACGTGGACCGGGTGCGGGAGGCGGCGAACACCGTGCCGGAGGTGCCGAGGCTGAGAGCCGGGTGGTCCAGCAGCCCGGCGCCGCCCAGCCCGAGGCCCACGGCGGCGCTCATGTTGTCGCCGGTGCCGGCCGCCACCGCGATCCCCGCGGGCAGGCCGAGCGCTGTCGCCGCCGCCTCGGTGAGCGAGCCGATCCGGGCCGCCCCGGTGGGCGCGACCTCCGGGAGCAGGGCCGCGTCGAGGCCGAGCAGTTCCAGCAGGTCGGGGTCGTAGGCGCCGGTGGCGGTGGAGTACCAGCCGCTGCCCGAGGCGTCCCCGGGGTCGGTGGCGGCGACGCCCGCGAGGCGTTCGGTCAGGAAGTCGTGGGGGAGCCGGACCGCCGCCGCGTTCGCGGCGCTCGCCGGGTCCCTCTCGCGCAGCCACTGCCACTTGGACGCGGTGATCGAGGCGACCGGCACGGACCCGGTCCGCTCCGTCCAGGCCCCGGGTCCGCCGAGCGCGTCGGTGAGAGCGGCGGCCTGCGGCGCGGAGCGGGTGTCGTTCCACAGCAGAGCGGGGCGCAGGGGCCGGCCGGCCCCGTCCAGCACGACGAGCCCGTGCTGCTGCCCGGCGACCGCGATGCCGGTGACCGCGCGGGCGGGGAGACCGGACTCCTTCAGGCCGGCGGCCACCGCCTCGCACAGGGCCCGCCACCAGACCTCCGGATCGCTCTCCCGGGCCCCGGCCTCGCCGGTGACCACGTGCGGGGCGCGCCCCACGGCGAGCTGCTCGCCGGTCACGGCGTCGATGAAGGCGGCCTTGGTGGACTGGGTGGAGCTGTCCACGCCGATGACGACGGCGGGTGACGGCATGAGGGCCTCTTTCGCGCTGCGGGTGCTGGTCACGGGTCCGGTATTCGGCTGCGGCACGAACAAATTACGGGATGCGTGGCCCCCTGCACAGAGGGTCGGGGGCGCTCCGTGCGGCAGGGGGGTTCCATGTCAGGGGTGCGGTGTGCTTGATTAGTCATGACTCTGAACAAATAGGGGTGCCGGGCTGGTGGCCGGGCGTCCCGACGGCAGGCGAAGGCGGTCGGACGACGATGACGGAACGCTTCACTCCCACCCCCGAGGACAAGTTCAGTTTCGGTCTGTGGACCGTGGGCTGGCAGGGCCGGGACCCCTTCGGCGACGCGACCCGCGAGGCCATCGACCCTGTCGAGTCGGTCCAGCGGCTCGCGGAACTGGGTGCCTGGGGGGTGACCTTCCACGACGACGATCTGATCCCCTTCGGGGCGCCGGAGACCGAGCGCGAAAGGATCGTCCAGCGCTTCCGGCGGGCGGTCG
The DNA here is from genome assembly GCF_055583985.1 of Streptomyces sp. NPDC104313. Classification (NCBI taxonomy): domain Bacteria; kingdom Bacillati; phylum Actinomycetota; class Actinomycetes; order Kitasatosporales; family Streptomycetaceae; genus Streptomyces; species Streptomyces sp. NPDC104313. The sequence continues at coordinate 23,565 of NZ_JBVJMW010000002.1, read as the reverse complement.
ACGGCAGTGGACTCGTCGTGCCCATGGTGACGACGAACCTCTTCACCCATCCCGTCTTCAAGGACGGCGGATTCACCGCCAACGACCGTGGCGTGCGCCGCTACGCACTCCGCAAGACCCTGCGCAACATCGACCTCGCCGTCCAGCTGGGCGCGAGGACCTTCGTGGCATGGGGCGGGCGTGAGGGGGCCGAGTCCGGCGGCGCGAAGGACGTCCGCCTCGCCCTCCATCGGATGAAGGAGGCCTTCGACCTGCTGGGCGAGTACGTCGTCGAACAGGGCTACGACCTCCGCTTCGCCATCGAGCCCAAGCCCAACGAGCCGCGCGGCGACATCCTGCTGCCCACCATCGGCCACGCCCTGGCCTTCATCGAGCGCCTGGAGCGCCCCGAACTGGTCGGCGTCAACCCGGAGACCGGGCACGAGCAGATGGCCGGGCTCAACTTCCCGCACGGCATCGCCCAGGCCATGTGGGCGGACAAGCTCTTCCATATCGACCTCAATGGTCAGTCCGGCATCAAGTACGACCAGGACCTGCGCTTCGGCGCGGGCGATCTGCGCCAGGCGTTCTGGCTCGTCGACCTGCTGGAGAGCGGCTACGAGGGCCCCCGCCACTTCGACTTCAAGCCCCCGCGCACCGAGGACTACGACGGTGTCTGGGCCTCCGCCGCGGGCTGCATGCGCAACTACCTCATCCTCAAGGAGCGGGCCGCGGCCTTCCGCGCCGACCCCGAGGTGCGGGCGGCCCTGCGCGCGTCCCGGCTCGACGAACTGGCGCGTCCCACCGCCGGGGAGGGCTTGGCGGGTCTCCTCGCCGACCGCGGCGCGTACGAGGACTTCGATGTGGACGCCGCCGCGGCACGCGGCATGGCCTTCGAGGCACTGGACCAGCTCGCCATGGACCACCTGCTCGCCGTGCGCTGACCCGCCGGGCCGACACCGGACGGTCCGACACCGGACGGTCCGGGGCCGGTCCGCCCCGGCTCAGCCGCCGGACGGCTCCGCGTACGCCACCGGATCGTCCAGTACGTCCTGCACCACGAGCGCCGCCGCGCCCCGCGCCGCGTCGCCCGCCACCGAGGACGCCCGGAGCCGGCCGCTGCCCGGGGACCAGAGCCCCGACACCACCCGGCCGGTCAGCTCCTCGTCGGCGGGCGGCGCCAGCCACGGCATCAGCCCCCGATAGATCCCGCCGAGCACCACCGCGTCCGGGTCGATCAGGTTCACCGCGCCCGACAGCACCCGGCCCAGCATCCGGCCCGCCTCACCGACCGCGGCCACCGCGCGCCGGTCCCCGGCGCCCGCGCGCCGCTCCAGCTCCAGCACCCCGGAGGCGCCGCCGAGGCCCTCGATCCCGGCCGCCCGCAGCAGCGCCGCCTGACCGGCGTACTGCTCCAGGCACCCCCGTGAACCGCACCGGCACTCCGGCCCCGCCGGATCCACCACCACGTGCCCGATCTCGCCGGCGAAACCGTGCGCACCGCGCAGCAGTTCGCCGCCCAGGACGAGTGCGCCACCGACCCCGATCTCCCCCGTCAGATAGAGGAAGCTCCGCACGTCATCGAGGCCGCCGAACCACAGCTCGGCCAGCGCCGCGAGATTGGCCTCGTTCTCCGAGGCGACCGGCAGCACCGGGTGGCCGGGGCGCAGGGCGGCCAGCGCGTCGGCGAACAGCTCCTGCGCCGGAACCTCGTTCCAGCCGAGGTTGGGGGCCTGCCGCACCGACCCGCCGGAGACGAGACCCGGCAGCGCCAGTGCCGCGCCCACCGGACGCAACTCCTGCTCGTACGCCGACTCCAGGGTCCGCGCGGCGATCCGGGCCGCCCGGGCCAGCACCTCATCGGCGGGCGCGCCCCGGTTGTCGAGGTGTTCGGTCTGCCGGACCCGGCCGGTGCCCGCCAGGTCCACCACGCACACCGAGACGTAGGCGATGTTGATCTCCACGCCGAGTCCGGCCGGGCCGGTCCGGGCCACCTTGAGCGCGGTGCCGGGGCGGCCGGCCTGCCCGCTGAACGTCTTGCCCGACTCGGTGAGGAACCCGCTGTCCATCAGCTGCTCGACGAGCGAGGACACCGCGGCCCGGGTCAGTCCGACCCGGGCGGCCACTCCGGCCCGGGTCGCCTCGCCGCGCTCGCCCTCGTCCCGTACGGCGCGGAGTACCAGGCTCAGATTGTGCCGTCGCACGGTGTCCTTGTCGGCCTTGGGCCCCAGCGGAGTGAGGATGCTCTTCATATCGTCGCCGAGCCTATGTGATGCGGGGCTCCCGGCGGGGGTGCGGGAACGGGCGGTATCGCGGAAGGGGAGGGGGACGCGTCGCGGAAGGGGGTGGTTCCGGCCGTCCGGCCGGAACCACCCCCTATCCACCTCGGCTCAGGGCTTGGCGCCCCGGGCCGTCAGCATGTCCGCCATCAGGCCGATCTCCGACTGCTGGCCGCGGACCATACCCGCCGCCAGATCCCGGATGACATCCGTCCTGGCCGCCCCGGCGGCCGCCTGCGCCATGTCCGCGCCGGCGCGGTGGTGCACGGTCATCAGCCGCAGGAACAGCACCTCGGCCTTCTCGCCCTCCGCGGCCGTGAGGGCCGCCAGCTCCGCGTCGGTGGCCATGCCCGGCATCAGCGAACCGTCGTCGGCCGGCGTGAGGGTGTGGCCCATCCACTCCATCGGCGGCCCGGCCGCGCTCTTCGGCAGCCCCCACAGCTCCAGCCAGCCCAGCATCATGCCGCGCTGGTTGGCCTGGGTGTTGATGATGTCGTACGCGAGACGCCGCACGTCCTCGTCGCCGGTGCGGTCCCGCACGATGAACGACATCTCGACCGCCTGCTGGTGGTGGATCGCCATGTCCCGGGCGAAGCCCGCGTCCACGGAGTCCTCCGCCGGAGCGGACCGTGCCACCGCGGACGCCCCGGACGGGGAGGCCGAGGAGGGGCGTACGACCATCAGCGCCACCAGCCCCAGCGCCAGGAGCAGCACGGCGGCCCCCGCGAGGACCATCCGAGGGGTGGAGCCGGAAGGCGACAGGGCGGTCACTTGTCCAGCCCGCCGGTGCAGGCGGCCCCCGGCTCAGGGGTCTGCGGGCCCTGCACGTACTTGGTGAAGAACTGTGCGACCCGGTCGTCCGTGGCGCTCTTGATCGTCACCTGCTTGCCCCACGCGCTGAGCGTCAGCGGGTCCTTCTGGTCCTTGACCGGGCTCATCAGGGAGTACGGAGTCGACTTGACCTTCTTGGTGAGCGCCTCGATGTCGGCGTCCGAGGCCTTGTCGTTGTACGTGACCCAGACCGCGCCGTGCTCCAGCGAGTGCACGGCGTTCTCCTTCGGTATCTCGTCGGTGTAGACGTCGGCGTTGCAGTTCATCCAGACCTGGTTGTGGTCGCCGCCGACGGGCGGGTTCATCGGGTAGTCGACCTTGGTCGCCACATGCTCCTGCGTCAGCTTGTCCCAGCTGCGTTCGCCGGTGACCGGCGAGGTCTTGGCCTGCTGTTCCTTCTTGTCCTTCTCGTTCGCCTGCGACATCAGGTAACCGCCCCCGGCGACCAGGGCGCCGACCACGGCCACCGAGGCGCTGATGGTGATGATGCGGACCCGCCGCTCGCGGGCGCGCTCCTTGCGGCGCGCCTCTTCGAGCTTGGCGCGACGCGCTGAGGCCGGGTTGTTCTGGTTCTTGGCGGAAGCCATGGGGAGTCCTCGTCGTTCAACCGATGCATACAGGCGATGCATGAAGGGGGAAGGGGTGCGGGGCAGGCGAAAAGCCGCTCCCGGTGAACCGGCGCCGGGGCGCGGCGGGAGAGCGGACCCGGCCTCTAGATCCGCTGGACCTGAAGGCGTAGTTGATCGACGGAGCGCACACCGTCGTGCGCGGGACCCCGGATGGCCGCCGCGCCGGTGAGCGGGATGGCGGGAACGGAGGTCACGGGCGAGGGGACGGTGACGGGGGCGGACGACGCCGGAAGCACGACGGCCGCCGCGTGCGTCGAGCCGCCGTGGCACGACGTCCCGAGCCCGCGGTCCGCCGGGGAGGCCGTGACGACCGGTTCGAAGGCGGCGTCGGGCGTCGGGGTGAAAGCGCGGACGGCACTCGCACCGGCGGGGTCCGCCGCGACGGGCGCGGCGGCGGCCGAGGTGGTGATCGAGCAGCAGAAGAGCATGGCCATGGCCGGCAGGAAGAACACCCAGCCCAGAGCGAGGGGCGTGCGGGGGCTGTACCGCTGCCGGTCGGTCCGCGTGCTCACCCTGGTCATCGCCCGTCATCGTAGTGGGTGCATGAAGATTCAAAGAAGATGGGTCGCTGTCCGCGGGACAGTGTGCCCGAGTCGTCGCCGCTCGAACAGAGTCCAGAATATTTACCGGTGCGGTACCTGCCGACGCGTATGAGTGACCTATGCGCCTATCTGCCCTGGCCGGCTCTCCGCCGCAACCCTTCCGCCGGACTGACCCGCGCTGGATTCGACCTCCTCGGCGCCCTGCGCGGGGCCCACCGGGAGTTGCCCCCCCGGTGGGCGCGGAGGTGCTTCGCGGACGCGTCAGCGCGGCGATTTCGCGTGTCACTCGCCCGTTGGTCGGGAATCTGCACCTTTCGATCCGGTTCGATCATCTGTGCCGTTGTCCTGTTCTGTGGGGTGAGAGTCGCTCACGTGAAGGTGATTTGCCCTAGAAAAAGCCGCTAACTGGCATGGATGGTTCCGGCCTTCCGTGGCGGGCGGGTCTCGAGAGAGACGTTTTTCCGCCGCGATCACTCACCGCACACGCCTCGCAGCGCAGCGTGCGAAAACTGGTGAGTGTATTCCTCTCGGCGAGCTTCCGCAGAGGGTTGGGTGAATATGCCGAAGCACTGTTCTGATCTGGCTAAGCTCACGCACAGTGAAGTCGAGTTGAGATGAATTCGAGCACTTGTTCCTGAGTCTCCGCTCACGTGCGCATGTATCCCGGAATCAACCGCCAGAGGGTTTTAGATGGTCCGTGTTGAATCACCGCCGACCGACAGAGAAATTCCCGTCGTCCGCGTAGTCCTGCCGCCCGCGGCCCTGCTCCTCGGAGCCACCGCCGCCGGCTCGGCCCTGGTCGCACCGGCCGCGCGGATACCAGTCGTCGTGTGCGGCGCGATCGCCACGCTCGTGGTCGCCGTACTTACCGTGGCGCTGCACCGCCGCCGACGCGCCATGCGCGTCCAGCGCGCGGAGTACGAACAGCGCATCGCCTACCTGGAACACCGCATCCTCTCGCACGACGCCGAGACGGTACGGCTCACCAAGGAAGTCATGCCCGCCGCCATCCGGCGGCTGCGCGCGGGCAATTCGCCCGAAGAGGTAATGCGCGACATCGTCGACGCGGATGTGGCCAACCGTCATCTCCCCAAGGCGCTGCGCGAGCAGATCTACCAGGTCCTCGAAGTCATCGACAACGAGGAGGCGCGGCGTGACTCCGCTCAGCGCGCCTTCGTCAGCGTCGCCCGCCGCGTCCAGGCGATCGTGCACCGCCAGGCCAGTGAACTGCGGGAGATGGAGGACCACTACGGGCGCAACCCCGAGGTCTTCGACGACCTCCTGCGCATCGACCACGGCACCGCGCTGATCGGCCGCCTCGCCGACTCCATCGCCGTGCTCGGCGGCGCCCGCCCGAGCCGCCAGTGGCCCAAGCCCGTACCGCTGTTCAGCGTGCTGCGCGGTGCGATGTCCCGCATCCTGGAGTACCAGCGCGTAGATCTGCACTCGATCGCCAAGGTCGCCATCGTCGGCACCTCGGTCGAACCGCTCATCCACGCCTGCGCCGAACTCCTCGACAACGCGACCCGCTACTCGCCGCCCCAGACCCGGGTGCACGTCACCGCGGTCGAGGTGCAGACCGGCATCGCCATCGAGATCGAGGATGGTGGCGTCAGCCTCAGCGAGGAGGCCCGCGCCCGCGCCGAGAACATGCTCGCCCAGGCCCAGGCCGGCATCAACATGAACGACCTCGGCGAGTCCCCGCGCCTCGGCATGGCCGTCGTGGGCCGGCTCTCCCGGATGTACCAGCTCCAGGTGTCGCTGCGTCAGTCGGCCTACGGCGGCGTCCGCGCCGTCCTCATCGTGCCGCGCGACATGATCACCACCGGGCCCGCCCCCGGCATCGCCCACGGCATCGGCGCCACCTCGCGGCCCACCAGCTCCCTGGACATGTCGCAGCTCCAGCACGTGGTGCCGCCGCCCGGCAAGCGCAAGCCCAAGCCCGCCGCCACCGGCCCCGTGCCGTCCGTGGCCGCACCGGTCTCCGCCGGAGCCCCCGTGGCCACGTCGCACCCGGTCGTTCCCGCGGCAGCCATGGAGGACGACCTTCCCGTGGTCACCGAGTGGACCGAGAACGGGCTGCCGCAGCGCCGCAGCCGGGGCCGCGCCCCGCTCGGCTCGCACAACCTCCCGCAGCAGCCCTCACCGCCCCCCGCCCCCGCCAACGGTTTCCACCCCGGCGCGGACGAGGGCGCGGACGAGGGGCGCGGCGAGGAGAAGCCCCCCGGCCTCTGGCTGGAGGCCTTCACCAAGGCCGTCAACGGCGTACCGCAGGAACGAAAGCACGGCGAAGACTCCGATGACGCGTGGGACAAGGGAGACCTGAAGTGATCCAGCAGCGGGGAAACATGGACTGGATGCTCAAGGAACTGGCCGACGACGTTCCGAGCATCCACCAGATCGTGGTGCTCTCGTCGGACGGCCTGCGCATCGCGATGCACGGCGGCGACCCCGACGTCGCCGACCGGCTCGCGGCGGCCTGTGCCGGGCTGCAGAGCCTGGCCGCCGCCGTGGCCACCGAGATCCCGTACAGCGACGGCCTCATGAAGCTCGTGGTCATCGAGGTGACGGGCGGGTTCTTCTACCTGATGGCGGCCGGGGCCGGCGCCTATCTCGCGGTCCTGGCCGGCGAGACGGTCGACGCCGGACTCGTCGGGGCCCGGATGCGGGACATGGTCGTGCGGATCGGAGCCCACCTGACCAGCCCGCCCCGCCACGGCGGGCAGTCCGGATGAGTGGTCCTCGACGAGAGCGCCGCAAGGCCGATCCGGACCGGCACGATCCGGAACGGCTGTACGTGATCACCGGCGATCTCGACGACAGCGAACGGTCCGCGCTCGACCTGGTCACGATGGTCGTCGCGCAGGCAGAGCCCTCGCCGACCTTCCAGCCCGAGCAGGCGGCGATCCTGCGACTCTGCCAGGCACCGTTGTCCGTCGCCGAGATCTCGGCCTACCTCAGCCTGCCGTTCAGCGTGGTCACCTCGCTCCTGAGCGATCTCCTCGCAACCGAACTCATCCAGTCGCGTGCGCCGATCGTCCGCGCCACGCTCCCTGACAGGTCCCTTCTCGAAGCGGTGATGCATGGACTTCAGAAACTCTGACACGATCACCGGACCCCGCAGTGAGGACGTCCTTCCCACCACGGTCACCGCCGCGGTGAAGGTCGTGATCGTCGGCGGGTTCGGCGTCGGCAAGACCACCATGGTCGGCTCGGTGAGCGAGATCCGGCCGCTGACGACCGAAGAGACCATGACCCAGGCCGGCGTAGGCGTGGACGACAACGCCGGGGTGGAGACGAAGACCGCCACCACGGTCGCCATGGACTTCGGGCGGATCAGCCTCAGCGAGGAACTGATCCTCTATCTGTTCGGCACCCCCGGTCAGGAACGCTTCTGGTTCCTCTGGAACGGCCTCTTCGAGGGCGCCCTCGGCGCGGTGGTCCTCATCGACACGAGACGGCTCGAAGTCAGCTTCGACGTCATCGGCCGGCTGGAGGAGCGCGGAGTGCCCTTCGTGGTGGCCGTGAACACCTTCCCCGACGCGCCGCACCACCCGGTCGAGTCCCTGCGCAGAGCCCTCGACCTGCCGGACGAGGTCCCGATGATCGACTGCGACGCCCGGTCGCGGGCCTCCAGCCGCGATGTGCTGATGACCCTGATGCGCTATCTGCACAGCCTGGCCGTCCCGCTCGTCTGACGCGGAACCTCCTTCGGGACACCCCGGACCACCGGATCCACGACCGGATCCACGACCGGATCCACGACCGGATCCACGACCGGATCCACGACCGGATCCACGACCGGATCCACGACCGGGGGCGCGCCATCCCGCGGCGTCTGCCCCCGGCCCGGTCCGTGAACCGTCGGCCCGTCCCGCCCGCTTGTGCACCAGCCCTGGAATCCTGATCCCTGGAGCCCCTGTGACAACCCCCTTCCACCACGAACCCGGCGCCGTGCCCCCGCCCCAGTGCCCGGCCCACAACCTCGACATCGGCCCCGGCGGACTGCGTCGGTTCTACGGACCCGAGGCGGAGAACAACCCGGCGGGTCTCTACGACAAACTCCGCGCCGAACACGGCACGGTCGCCCCGATCCTGCTCCACGGCGACGTGCCCGCCTGGCTCGTGCTCGGCCACAGCGAGAACCTTCATGTCACCCGTACGCCCTCCCAGTTCTCCCGGGACTCGCGGCGCTGGCGGGCCCTCCAGGACGGCAGCGTCGCCCCGGACCACCCGCTCGCCCCGATCTTCACCTGGCAGCCCGTCTGCGTGTTCGCCGACGGCGCCAAGCACGAGCGGCAGCGCGGCGCGGTCACCGACAGCATGGAGCGCATCGACACCCGCGGGGTGCGCCGCCACATCAACCGCTTCAGTAACCGCCTCGTCAACGACTTCTGCGAGAAGGGCACCGCCGACCTGGTCAGCCAGTTCGCGGAGCATCTGCCGATGATGGTGTTGTGTGCGATCTTCGGCATGCCGGAGGAGTACGACGAGCGTCTCGTCCAGGCGGCCCGGGACATGACACGCGGCACCGAGACCGCTGTGGCGAGCAACGCCCACATCGTGTCGGTGCTGACGCGCCTGGTCGAGCGGCGCCGCGCCGAACCCTCGCCGGACCTGGCCTCGTGGCTCGTCGAGCATCCCGCGACGATGACCGACACCGAGGTCATCGAGCATCTGCGCCTCATCATGATCGCCGCCTACGAGTCCACCGCCAATCTCATCGCCAACGTGCTGCGCATGGTCCTGATCGACCCGCGCTTCCGTGCCCGGCTCAGCGGCGGGCACATGACCATCCCCGAGGCGGTCGAGCAGACCCTCTGGGACGAGCCCCCTTTCACCGCCGTGTTCGGCCGCTGGGCGGTCGGTGACACGGAGCTGGGCGGCCAGCAGATCAAGGCGGGCGACGCCCTGCTCATCGGGATCGCCCCGGCCAACACCGACCCCACCGTCCGCCCGGACCCGGGCGCCGACATGGGCGGCAACCGCGCCCACCTCGCCTTCAGCGGTGGCCCCCACGAGTGCCCGGGACAGGACATCGGCCGGGCCATCGCCGACGTCGGGATCGACGCGCTCCTGATGCGCCTGCCGGACCTGGAGCTCGGCGCCGAGGAGAGCGAGCTGCGCTGGATCGGCACCATCATGTCCCGCCATCTGATCGAGCTGCCGGTGAAGTTCGCCCCCAGCCCCCGGCAGAAGCTGGACGCGGATCCGCTCTCGGTGATGGCCCGTGCCGCCCGCCCGGCCGACGCCTGGGAGATCCCCTCCCCGACCAGGCAGGTCCCCGAGCCCCGGCACGAGGCGGCCGTGGCGCAGCCCGCCCACGCCTCGGGCGCCGCACCCACTCCCGCCCCGGCCGCACCCCCCGCGGCCGAGCCGGCACCTTCCCCGAAACCCGCGCCGGTGGCGACGATCCCGCAGCAGCGCCGACCGGCCGCCCCCGCCCGGCTCTGGCAGGCGGTCGCCCGCTGGTGGAGCGGCTACTGACACACCGTCGAACGTCGGGCCGCGGCGGCCCCGGAGCACGCCCACGGGCCCGGGCCACCGCGTCGTGCCCCGGGCCCGTGGGCGCGGCCGACGGCTGAAGCCCGGGCCTGCCCGTACCATCGAGCAGCGTGAAGCTGACAATTCTTGGCGGTGGCGGATTCCGGGTGCCTCTCGTGTACGGGGCGCTCCTCGGCGATCACGCCGAGGGCCGCGTCTCCCGGGTCACGCTGTACGACACCGACGCCGACCGGCTCACCGCCGTCGCCCGCGTCCTGGAGGAGCAGGGGCGGGGCATCGCGGACGCGCCCGCCGTCGTCGCCACCACGGAACTCGACGAGGCGCTGCGCGGAGCCGACTTCGTCTTCTCCGCCATCCGGGTCGGCGGGCTGGCCGGACGTGCCGCCGACGAGCGGGTGGCCCTCGACGAAGGCGTCCTCGGCCAGGAGACCGTCGGCGCCGGCGGTATCGCGTACGGGCTGCGCACCGTTCCCGTCGCCCTCGACCTCGCCCGCCGCGTCGCCCGGCTCGCCCCGCACGCCTGGGTCATCAACTTCACCAACCCGGCGGGCCTCGTGACCGAGGCGATGTCCCGGCATCTGGGCGACCGGGTCATCGGGATCTGCGACTCGCCGGTCGGGCTGGGGCGGCGCGTCGCCCGCGTCCTGGGCGCCGACCCGGACCGGGCCTGGATCGACTACTCCGGGCTCAACCACCTCGGATGGCTGCGGGGACTGTATGTGGACGGGCGGGACGAACTGCCCCGGCTGCTCGCCGACCCGGAGCTGCTGGAGTCCTTCGAGGAGGGCCGTCTCTTCGGCGCGGAACTGCTCCGGTCGCTGGGCGCGATCCCCAACGAATACCTGCACTACTACTACTTCAACCGTGAGGCCAAGGGCGCCTACCAGGAGGCCGGACAGACCCGGGGCGCCTTCCTCCAGGACCAGCAGGAGGGCTTCTACGCCCGCATGCGGGAGCCCGGCACCCCTGCCCTGGCCACCTGGGACCGCACCCGCGCCGAACGCGAGGCGACGTACATGGCGGAGAACCGCGACGTGGCCGGGGCGGGGGAGCGGGAGGAGAGCGACCTGGAGTCCGGCGGCTACGAACAGGTCGCCCTCGCCCTGATGCGGGCCGTGGCCCGCAACGAACGCACCTCCTTGATCCTCAACGTCCGCAACCGCACGACCCTGTCGGCCCTGGACGTGGACGCCGTCGTCGAGGTGCCCTGCCTCGTCGACGCCAACGGGGCCCACCCGGTGGCTGTCTCACCCCTCCCGAACCACGCGGTCGGCCTCGTCACCGCGGTGAAGGCCGTGGAGCGGGCGGTGCTGGAGGCGGCGGAGAGCGGGTCCCGCACGGCGGCCGTCCAGGCGTTCGCGCTGCACCCGCTGGTCGACTCCGTGGTAGTGGCCCGGAGGCTGCTCGACCGGTACGCCGAGGTCCACCCGGGGCTCGCGTACCTCGACGGGACCTGAGCCCGCGCGACCCGCGTCGGAACGAGACGGGCCCGACCTGACCGGGCCCGGCTCGTTCCGACGCGGGCCCCGAGGCCCGGTCGCCAGGGAGGCTACGGCGCGGACACCACGCTCGTCCGGCCGGCCGTGGCCCAGCTCGGCACCACCCCGGTCACCTGGCAGACCATCAGGAAGAGCGGAATGGGCGGGGTGTACGGAGTGAGGCCGCCCGGTGTGTGGATCAGCCGCAGCCGTCCGCCGGGCACGTCCGCGTCACGCGCGTATGTCACCTGCTCGGGCCAGTCGAGATCCAGGTCGGAGCCGGCCGGGACGATCCACCACCAGCGGTCCGCGTCGGCGAAGACGCATCCGGTGCGCGGCAGATGGGACATGAGACGAAAGCCGTGCCGGGCGGGCACCCCGACCGCGTCACAGCCCAGGGTGGCCGACATCGCAGCCGGCAGGACCAGCCGCACCCGGCCGCCACGGACCTGCTCGGGCGTCCGGGCCCGGTGTGCCGAGCGCAGCCTGGCCAGCGCGTTCCTCAGCATGGCCGCTCCGCGCCGGACAGTTGCTCCGCGTCGTACGGCTGCTCCGTGTCGTACGGCAGCTCCGCCCAGACGATGCGCCCGGAGGCGTTCCCGGCGTCGTGCGAGCCCCAGGCGCTGCTCATCGCGTCGACCAGCAGTAGACCCCTCCCGTGCTCGTCGTCGGACGAGCGGCGCAGCCGCGGGCCGCCGGGCTGGTGCCCCTGGTCCTGCACGGCTATCCGCAGTCGACCGCCGGGCCGGCTCAGCTCGCACACCACCCGGGTGCTCGCGGTGTGCACGACGGCGTTGGTCACCAGCTCGGAGACGATGAGGACGGCCGCGTCACAGGCGTCGCGGTTCAGCTTCCAGGCGTCCGTCCGGGCTCGCGTCAGCGCGCGCGCACCGGCCACCGACTCGGGGTGCGCCGGCAGCGCGAAGCAGTAACGGAGCGTCTCCGTCCCGGGGCTGAGGTCCATGAGCCGGGGGATGAGCGCACTGTCAGGTGCCACGACCGATTCCTCACAGTGGGGGCTGCGTCACGCTTCGCTCCCCGGGTGATCGGGGGGCGGGCGCGACCGAGCGAACTGGTTCGGGTCTCAACTCTCCCCCCGACGATGACACTTGGCAAGGGGCACTCTGAAATTTTCAGAGTGACTGTGTCGTTGGGGGCGCACGCATGGCACACTGCTCGCAAAACAGCGCATGGGGAGGTCTGAAGTGAGCGAACCGCGGTCCGCCCCGACCGTGGGCCAGGTCGTTCTCGGCAAGCGCCTGCAGGATCTGCGCGAGCGTGTCGGCCTGACCCGTGACCAGGCGGCGAAGGTACTCAGGGTCGCACCGGCGACGATACGCAGAATGGAAACGGCCGAGGTCGGGCTGAAGATCCCCTACGTCCAGCTGTTGCTGAAGGCGTACGGCATCGCCGACCAGGAGGCCGACGCCTTCGTCGACCTGGCCGAGGAGGCGAACAAACCGGGCTGGTGGCAACGCTTCCACGACGTCCTGCCCGACTGGTTCAGCATGTACGTCAGCCTGGAGGGCGCGGCGAGCCTGCTGCGCATGTACGAGCCGCACTTCGTGCCCGGACTTCTCCAGACCGAGGACTACGCACGTTCCGTGATGCGGACCGGAGCCGTCGGACAGACCCGGCCCGAGGACATCGAGCGCCATGTGGCGCTGCGGATGGAGCGCCAGTCACTGCTGGCCAAGGACGACGCCCCCAGACTGTGGGCGATCATGGACGAGACCGTCCTGCGGCGTCCCGTCGGCAGTGCGCAGGTGATGCGGGGGCAGATCGACAAGCTGCTCGCATCCACGGAGCTTCCCCACGTCACGCTTCAGATCGCGGAGTTCGCCACCGGCCACCACCCGGGAACCTACGGACCGTTCGTCCTCTTCCGGTTCGCCGTTCCCGAACTCCCCGACATGGTCTACAGCGAGTACCTGACCGGAGCCGTCTACTTCGACGCCCGCCCCGAGGTGGCCTCCTATCTCGAAGTCATGGACCGCATGGCGGCTCAGGCCGCGACTGCACAACGCACGAAGGAAATCCTCCGGGACTTCCGCAAGGAGCTGTGATGAACCACATATACAACGGCATGCCTGCCGGTGACCTCGGCTCCGAAGGCTGGTACAAGCCGTGGAGCGGCGGGAACGGCGGCAACTGCGTCGAGGCCATGAAGCTCGCCGACGGGCGGGTGGCCGTACGCCAGTCCGCCGACCCGGACGGCCCCGCCCTGATCTACTCCAACGGCGAGATCGCCGCGTTCATCCAGGGCGCCAAGGCCGGCCAGGCGGACTTCCTCCTCACCTGAGACCACACCCCATGTGTTGTCCGGATACCGAAGGGCCCGGCACAGAGCCCAGTACAGAGCCCAGTACAGAGCCCAGTACAGAGCTCAACACGGTGGTACAGAGCCCAGTGCGGATCCGGCGAAGCGTCCGGACCGGCACAACACTTGGGCACGTACCCGCAGTTCCTTCGCTTGTTCCCATCGTCGACGTACGGATACCTGACCACGGAGCGCGCCATGACCGGGCAAGAACCCCACTCCATCGAGATCGACACCAGCAAGCCGCATCCGGCCCGGATGTACGACTGGTTCCTCGGCGGCAAGGACAACTACCCGGTCGACGAACAGATGGCGCGACAGCTGCTCGCCCTGGACACGAGGGGCCGTGACATGGCGCGGGTCAACCGGGCGTTCATGCACCGGGCCACCCGCCGGCTCGCCGAGAGCGGGGTGCGCCAGTTCCTGGACATCGGCGCCGGCATACCCACCGAGCCGAACCTCCACCAGATCGCCCAGCAGACCGCCCCCGACGCACGCGTCGTCTACTGCGACAACGACCCGATCGTTCTCGCCCACGCCGCGGCGCTGCTCCGCTCCACGCCGGAGGGCGCCACCGAGTACATCCAGGCCGACGCCCGCAAGCCGGAGACCATCCTGGCGGAGGCCGGCAAGGTCCTGGACTTCGACGAGCCGATCGCCCTGTCGCTGCTGGCCCTGCTGCACTTCATCGACGACGAGGACGGCGCGGGCGAACTGGTCGACAAGCTGGTCGAGCGTCTTCCCTCCGGCAGCTATCTGGTGCTCTCACACACCACCGGCGACTTCAACCCGGAGGGCGCCGCGCAGGCACGGGCCATGTACAAGGCGCGCGGGATGACGCTGCGTCCCCGCAGCCACGCCGAACTCACGGCGTTCTTCGACGGTCTCGAACTGGTGGAGCCGGGCGTCTCGCTCTGCGCCGACTGGCATCCGGAGCTCGGTGAGGTCATCGACGTCCAGGGCGACGAGCCGATCCCCGGCTATGCCGGCGTGGCTCGCAAACCCTGATCTCCGGTTCCACCGCCCGCCCGCCCGCATCCGACGCGGGCGGGCGGTGGAGTCCCCTGCTCAGGCGCCGAGAGCGTTTCCCATGGTGACGGCCACATGCCCGGGTGCCTCGTCGTGCGCATCGCCCCCCGACGTCGGCCCCGCCACGCTCCATCGCCGCTCCCAGCCCCTGGGCACCAGGCCGTCGGCCCGGCTCACCGAGCAGCGCGTCACGCAGGCCCGCCGCTCCTGGAACGCCGTCAGGAACGCGACCTGATCGCCCGCTCCGGCGGGCCCGGCACGGCGACCGGACCGGGCGCCCAGCCCCGCCGCCGCAGCGGACCGACGCCCCCGAATACCGCTGTCGCCCCGCCCCGGCCCGCTGAGCCCGCCGCCACGCGTCACAATGGACCCATGTCACGACGCACTTCCCGGCCCCGGGGGCCCGCCGCGCGGATCACCTCCGCCTCCCCGTGCCCCTGCGGCCTGCCCGCCCCCTACGGGCGATGCTGCGGCCGGTTTCATTCCGGCGGCGTCGCCGCGCCGACCTGCGAGGCCCTGATGCGCTCCCGGTACGCGGCCTTCGTCGTCCGGGACGCGGCGTACCTACTGCGCACCTGGCACCCCGAGACCCGGCCGCCCGGCGTCGACTTCGACCCCGCGACGTGCTGGGTGGGGCTGGACATCCTGGACACCACCGAGGGCAGCGCCTTCCACTCCACCGGAACGGTCACCTTCCGCGCCCACTACACCGACGACGGGCTCCCCGGCTCCCTCCACGAGAAGAGCCGCTTCGGCCGGCACGAGGGCGCCTGGGTCTACACGAAGGCGGTCTTCGTCGACTGAGCCGGCCGATCAGCCTCCCGAGGCCGTCCCACCTCCTCACGAGCGTCCGAACGCTTCCCGGACGGTGATCGCGGACCCGCGGGAATTCGTTTCCCGGCGGACCGCGCGCGATCGTACGATCCGCGCATGGACGAGGACGAAGCAGTGACACCGTACGCCGCGCGGAAACGATTCTGGCGGGGTCGTGACGTCGCCTTCACCCCCGTCGAGCCCGACGACGCCGAACTGATCCACCACTGGCGCGTGGACCCGGTGACCGCGCGGGAGACCGGCGTCTGGCCCGGCACCCTGCACGAACTCCGTGAGCGTATCGAGTCCCACATCGAGGACCGCTGCCGCGACGACTTCCTCGTCCTCCTCGAGGACGGCACGCCGGTCGGCCACATCGCCCTCATCGAGGAGGACTTCGTCGACGGCACCGCCGAGGTCTACCTCGTGCTCGCCCCCGGACACCGCGGCCGGGGGCTCGGCGCCGACGCGCTCGAAGCCCTCACCGACCTGGCCTTCGGCGAACTGCCCCTGCACCGGGTCGAGGCCTTCACCCACACCGACAACGCGGCGGCCCTCGCCGTCCTGAGCGGAGCCGGTTTCGTCCGGGAGGGCGTACGCCGGTCCTCGTGCCTGCACCACGGCCGCCGCCACGACAGCGCGGTCCTCGGCCTGCTCCGCGCGGAGTGGGAGGCGTTGGAGCGTCCCCGGTCCTGGGAGCACTGACCCGCCCGTAAGGGCGGCGCCCGGGACCTGGAGCGGGTCCGAGCGGCTGCCTCAGACGGGGGCCCCCAGCCGCCTCGAACCGCCGGGACCGGCCGCCGGGGACAGCTCCTGGGCCAGGTCCTCCGCCAGCAGCCTTTTGGCGATCACATCCACGGTGGCCCGGAGCTGACGGTCGTCGGGGCGGGCGCCGTCCTCGGCCAGGCGCTCGTTGAGCCAGCGGCCCCAGGCGTCGGAGATCACCGCGGCCTCGCGCCGGCCCGCCGCCGTATGCGAGAAGATCCGGCCGTCGCCCGTCAGATAGCCCTCCTCGATCATCCGGTCGAAGACGGGCACCAGCACCTCCGGCGGGATGCGGTGCCGGGCCGCGATCAGCCCGAGGCCCGCGTGGCCGACCATCCTGGTGAAGAGGTCCACCTGCATCACCGCCCAGGCCCCCGCCATATCGAGGCGGGTGTCGGACTCGGCGGTGATCCGACGGGCGGTGTCCGGGCCCGCGCCGTGCAGGAGCGTGGCCACGGAGTACTCCAGGACCTGCGCCGAATCACCGCTGCCCGGCTGGGCGAAGCCCTCGCCCATGTCCGTCGACCCGAGCCGGGCCGAGTCCCGCAGCTTCACCTCCTTCAGGAACAGGGCGACGACGAAGCCGATCAACGCGACGGGTACCGTCCACAGGAACACGGTGTGCAGGGTGTCCGCGTAGGCTTGGGCCAGCGGTTCGGACTGGGCGGCGGGCAGCGCGTGCAGGGCCTGCGGGCTGTGCGAGGCACGGGCCAGGGCCGCCGGGTCGCCGCCCGCGGCCACCGCCCGCGCGACGCCGTCAGTGAGGTTCGGCTTCAGCGCGTTGGCGTAGATCGTGCCGAACACCGCCGTGCCGAAGGCGCTGCCCAGGGTGCGGAAGAACGTCACGCCCGAGGTGGCCGTGCCCAGGTCCTCGTAGTCGACGGTGTTCTGCACGGCGATCGTCAGCACCTGCATGGCCAGCCCGATGCCGAGCCCCAGCACCACCATGTAGAGCGACTCCAGCCAGACGCCGGTCCCCGGCCCCATCCGGGACAGGAGGAACAGTCCGGCCGCCATGACCAGGGTCCCCACGATGGGGAACAGCCGGTAGCGGCCCGTCTTGCTCACCACGTTGCCGCTGAAGATCGAGGCGGCCAGCAGACCGGCGACCAGCGGCAGCGTCCGCACCCCGGAGAGCGTCGCCGAGTCCCCGTCCACGTACTGCAGGTAGGTCGGCAGGAAGATCATCGAGCCCAGCATCGCGAAGCCCACGATGAAGCTGAGGACCGAGCAGACCGTGAACACCGGGTTGCGGAACAGCCGCATCGGCAGCATCGGTTCCTTCGCCCGCGTCTCCACCACGCAGAACAGCGTCAGGGCGATCAGCCCGCCGACGAACATCCCGATGATCATGGGCGAGCCCCAGGCGTACTCGTTGCCGCCCCAGCTCGTCGCCAGGATCAGCGCACTCGCCCCGACCGTGACCAGCGCGATCCCGGCGTAGTCGATGACCGGCCGGCCCGCGGCCTTCACCGAGGGAATGGTCCGGGCGGCGGCGATCACCACCACGATGGCGATCGGCACATTGACGTAGAACGCCCAGCGCCAGGTCAGATGGTCGGTGAAGAGTCC
Organism: Streptomyces sp. NPDC104313; assembly: GCF_055583985.1. Lineage (NCBI taxonomy): Bacteria > Bacillati > Actinomycetota > Actinomycetes > Kitasatosporales > Streptomycetaceae > Streptomyces > Streptomyces sp. NPDC104313. The sequence goes on along the minus strand of NZ_JBVJMW010000002.1, from coordinate 5,823 downwards.
GCCGATCAGTGGCCCGATCACGGTCGAGATGCCGAAGACCGCCCCGATCGCGCCCTGGTACTTGCCCCGTTCGCGCAGCGGGATCACGTCCGCGATCAGCGCCATCGATGTGACCATGAGGCCGCCCGCGCCGATGCCCTGCATACCGCGCCAGATGATCAACAGCAGCATGTCCGAGGCGAGGCCGCACAGGAACGAACCCGTGATGAAGATGATCGCCGAGACCTGGAAGACCAGCTTCCGCCCGAACAGGTCGCCGAACTTGCCGACCAGGACGGTGGCCACCGTCTCCGCCAGCAGATAAGCGGTGACCACCCACGACATGTGCTCGGCCCCGCCCAGGTCCGAGACGATCGTCGGCAGGGCCGTGCCCACGATCGTCTGGTCCAGTGCGGCGAGCAGCATGCCCAGCACGATCGTGGTGAAGACGATGTTGCGCCGCCGCCGGTCGAGGACAGGCGGCGGCGCGGCGGCACTCTGCGCGGCGGGGGCTTGCTCGCTGGCAGTGGTCACCCCTGCACCCTCACACCGGCCCCCCGCCCCCGCATGCGGGGGCGGGCCGGACGGGGGTCAGCGGAGCAGCGGGACGATCGACGCCTTCAGCCGCGCCACGAACGCCTCACGGACGTCCTCACCGACCCGGCGGGAGCCCCGCCCCGGGGTCAGACAGCTTCTGTGGATCCGCTCCGTACGGCCGCCACCCACTCGACGAGCAGCCGCTCGTACTCCCGGCGGCCCTCGGGCGACACCACACCGCCGTCGGCGACCAGAGCGCGGATCTCCGCGTTCAGCACAACCATCGGGCGGGCAGGCGTCGGCTCGGTCGAAGTGGAGGTCATGTGAAGAGGCTAGTGGCAGGGGAGCCGGAGAAGCACCGGTTACGCGTGTGGGGCCCACCACGGGCACCGTTCGTCCCCGGCCCCGAAGCGGCGCCGACACACTGTCGCCCCGTGCCGCGACTCTCTCCATACCGCCGTCACGGATCGTCACAACCGGACGATCCGAACCCTGTTGCCGCACGTCGGCGGCCTGTGGCGGGGCCTCGGAGCTGTCGCGTACACGCTCCGACGCGCTCGGTGACGATCACCGTCCGGCCTGACCCGATGGGTATTTCCACGGCTCCGTTCCACGTCGGCGTACGCGTTCGAGGCGACGAGGATCACATGGATTCGAGGGGGGAACCGGTCCGGATCAGGGGCAGATCCAGCAGGAGGGACGGGCGCCCCGCAAGGCCGGTCCGCCGCCGGTCGAGGGGAGAGCGGCGGGCGAGAGGCGAGAGATGAGGGACGGTCAGAAGGGCGAGCCCGGCAGCACGGCGAGTCCGGGGTGGTGCGCGGCCAGGACCTTGTTGGCGCGGGCCAGGTCGGACAGGGCCTGTTCGCGGTCGGCCTGGTCCTCGACGCCGAGCCGGGGACCGCGGAACCGGCGTACCTCGCGGGCCGCGCAGTCGGCGGCGAACTCGGCCTGGAGGATGTGCGGCGGAATGCACGAACCGATCAGCGCGGCGACCCGGTCCGGGATCGGCACGGGGACGAGGAGGTGCGAGGCGGTCATGGGGCGTTCCCTCTCGGGTGGTTGGCCAGGAGGCGGTGCACGGGTCCTGTCACCTGGTGGGCGGCAGGTTCCTTCCTGTGTACGGGACGCGGTTCCGGGTTTCTCGTCGGATACGTCTCCGTGTCGCAACCGTTGGGGACTGACCGTCTATTTCGCGTTACGCGGCGGTAAGTTGACCCGCCGCGCCGAACGTGATCCGGATCGCGCCGAACGTGATCCGGATCGGGCCGCAGGTGATCCGGATCAGGGGGATGTGCCGGTCGCGCGGGAGCGCAGACGCAGCGCTCGCAGGACCGCCTCGGTGGCGAAACGGCTCTCGGGATCGATGAGTTGGTCACCGAAGATGGTATCCAGGCTCCGCATGCGGTAGCGCACGGTCTGCGGGTGGACATCCAGTAGTGCACCCATCTGGGCCGCGGTGCCCCGGGTGTCGAGCCAGATGCGCAGCGTCTCGACCAGTCGGTCACGACGGGTGGCGCTGATTCCCGCGACAGCGGCCAGCTCCCGCTGGGCGAGCTGGTCCAGCAGGGCGGGGTCGGACAGCAGCCACAGGGTGGTGAGGTGGTCCTCGCAGCGGATCAGCGGTGCGTCGTCGATCACGCCGGAGTCGACAAGCTCCAGGACCCGGCGGGCCCAGCGGATCGACTCGCAGGCCAGCGCCGTGGGGACGGTCAGTCCGATCGCCGCGCGGCCGGCCGGCAGCGCCTGCTCCAGCATGGATCTTCGTGCGTCGTCCAGTGCGCCGGGGATCAGCAGATGGGGCTGCGGGGCGCTGAGATCGACGAGGAGGTCGCGGTCCGCGCCGAGCCGGTCCAGCTTCGCCGGGGCGCGGACGGCGATCAGCGTGACCTCCTCCGGCAGCGCCCACCCGACCTGCTCGCACAGATCGGCGATGGCGCTGCCGGGGGCCGGGCGTCCGGCGAGGATGAGGTGGAGCAGACGGCGGCGTAACGCCTCACTGTGCTCGCCCGACTGGGACTGCGCCTCCTGGAATCCCTCCCGGGAAAGCGATTCCAGTTCGTCGACGTAGGCGAAGAGCGCGTCGGCGAAGCTCAGCATCAGGGTGGGGGAGAGGTGGTAGCTCTGCCCGACCTTCTTGGCCCGCCGCAGGGCCACCCGTGCGCCCAGCCGGTAGGCCCCCTGCAGGGTGTCCATGGTCCGGCCCTCGTACGCCTCGAAACGTCCGAAGCGCCGGCACATGTCGTCCCGGAGTGTGGTGGGGGAGGAGGGCTCGGCCACCAGATCGACGAACGAGGCGAGGCTCTGTTCCACGCCCACCCGGATGGTCTGCCCGTTCGGGCCGTCGAGCAGACGGGCGTATTCCGGATAGGCCCGGGTGACCTCGACGCCGATTTCCTTGATGAGGCTGGGCAGTTCGGGCCGCATGATCGCCGCGAATTCCTGGGGGAGCGGCCCCAGCGGGTCTTCGGTATCCAACGGCTGTATGAGATGTGCCATGACAAGTCCCCTTGCTCTCGGCGCCCGGTGGTGGGGTGAGGCGGTGGGGGGAAAGCGCTCCCACGAACCGACAGGTGCGTACCAAGTTCGCGACGAAGATAGACCAACGAACTGGCACTGCAAACCACTTGGACAAGATCGAAGTGCGAGGGGCACACGGCCCGGCCGCACGGTGCGACTTTCGTGCAGGTCGGGCGGTACTGCGCGCTTTCGGACAATGAATTTCGGCCGCATGCTCCGACGGTGACAACAAAGTCGTTCCACCGCACCGACATGTTCCCGGTGAGGCGCGCGCGTCGTCGGTCGATCCTTGTGGCGGCAGGGCGCGCGGGCGGCTCACCACGGTGAATGCGGGCGGGGCCTCTCTTCGGCGAGCGTTTTTGGCCGAGTGGCTGATATGTGCGCTATCCGTGGGGTGAGTGGAGGCGGGGCTTCCGCGGCCCCCGCCCCCGCGCCGCCGTGTGCGCACGGCGTGCGGGGTTCCGGTCGCCCGAGCCCGAATCCATACCCCCGGGTGCGCATTCCTTGACAAGGAAGCGGTGCCCCGATGCTCATTTCCGCATCAAAAAGGGTGTGGTGCAAAGAATCTTAGACGGACGGATTGTGTCGCCCTGTTTCCCGCGAGTAACATCACGCCTCGATCAATTCGGTCACGAAATCTGCCCGAAATTTGATGCTCCGATCCTTCGCCCCCGGGCCCACCCGAGGCTCCATCGCCGTCGAGAAGTCGTCGCGGTGCGGGCTTGCATTGCAGAACCGGTCAACTTCGTGCACGAGGCCGCGCCACGGCGGCCGACAGAGGGGACGACATGAGATCCGTTTCCCATCGAACCCGCGTAGGTCTGCTCGCGGCGTTCACGGCATTCAGTGCCCTGCTTTCCACCGGCTCGGCCACCGCCGCCACCCAGCTCAACGGCGACTGGGCGCCCTTCGACCGCTGCCCGGTCGACGCGCCCACCATGCTCGCCGCGGACGGCCTCAACACCATCGCGACCTGCATAGCGTCCAGCTCGGCCGGCGGAACCATCACACTGGGCAAGACGAAGGTCTCCACCGGCCACACCGATCTGCAGCTCGGAGTCATCCAGCGCCCCGGTGGCGCCGCCTCACTGGTGGCCCCGCCCGAGGGGGCGCTCACCGCGGACCCGGCGGAGATCCCCGGCGGGCTGATCGGGCTCATGTGTCCCAGCGGAATTCCGCTCGTATCGGGAATCTGCCGCCAGCTGACGGACAACAATCTCAACCGTGTGACGGCCACCATCGAACCGGCCGGAGCGCCGCGCGACTTCCATATGAGCGCGGCATTCTCCGCCGGTGAGCCCATTCTCACCATTCCGGTCCGCATCCACCTCAAGAATCCGTTCCTCGGTGACAAGTGCTACATCGGGACCACGTCCAACCCGGTGCTCCTGAAGCCACAGAACGCGACGGCTCCGAGCCTCTCACTGCAGCGGTTCTCGGCCGACGGGACGCCGAACGACGACGAGGGCGAGATGGGGCGCTACACCTTCGACGGCGCCGACCAGGGTGACGCCGCGTTCGCCGTTCCCGGGGCCAGCGGCTGCGGTGCCGGGCTCCTGGACTGGGCGGTGAATCTCAAGACCGGTCTCCCGTCCGCTGCCGGAAAGAACAGCGTGACGCTCGACGCCACCTCGACGTACTTCGGCAGCCCCTACGACCCCGTCGGCCTCGCGCCGAACGAGGGCAGGAAGCTGTCCGAATTCTGGCACTCCGCGAAGCGGTAGGCCCCGGGCACGATCCGCCGGACACCCCCTGATCCCGAGTACGAGGAGGTGGTGCGCAACCCGCCCCCCAAGCCCTTGTCCGCGCACCTCGACACGAGCCGGTGTCGGGGATCCGCCGAGTGCCGCACCGTCCGGCACGGCGAGCAACTGAGCAAAAGCGCCTCTCCAGTCACGTTCAGCCGCATCCCCAACGGGACGAGTAAAGGGAGTACCCCATGTTCAAGCGAACCGGTGTCCTGACCGCGATCGGTGCCGCCGCGGCATCCGTCGTCCTGGCCGCCCCGTCGGCCGTCGCCGCGCCGACCAGCTGGACGATCAGCCCGGCGGGCCCCTTCAACGGCAGCGCCGGAGTGACCGTCCTGACCGACAACAACGGCAACAAGATCCAGTGTGCGACCTCGGCCGCCTCGGGCTCGGCGCCGACCTCCCCGGTCGCCGGGAGCCCGGCCAAGCTCGCGTCCATCTCGGCGATCTCGTTCAACTCGCCGTGCACCGGGCCGTTCAGCTCGACATGGACGGTGACCACCACGCCGCCGTGGGAGATCTGGGGCCTGGACTACGCGGCGGGCGCCGGCGCCAACTCCACGGGCCAGGTGACCGGTGAGATCCGAGCGATCAAGGCGAAGGTGTCCGGGAACAGCGTCCTCGGCCCGTGCACCTTCGATGTGACCGGCAAGGTCGCGGCCAAGTACAACAACCCGAGCGCGGGCGGCAGCAACGGCACGCTGAACACCGCGGGTGGCGGCCTCACCCTCGCCATCGCCAACAAGGTCGGCGGCGGCTGCGGCATCGTCGGCACCACCGCCAGCTTTCAGGGCCTGTACACCATCGTGAACCAGGCGACGGGCAAGTCCCCGGTCATCAGCGGGTGACCCACCGCCGATGACGTCCCGAACCTGAGCGTCGGGGGGGGGGGGGGGGGGCCCCCCCCCCCCCGGCCCCCCCCCCGGGGGGGGGCCCCCCCCCCCCCCCCCCCGCCCCCCCCCCCCCCCCCCCCCCCCCCCCCCCCGGCGCCCCCCCCCCCCCCCCCCCCCCCCCCCCCCCCCCCCCCCCCCCCCCCCCCCCC